>JBFEYF010000115.1:0-6780 GCA_041562295.1 Sulfurimonadaceae bacterium | reverse complement strand
GACAGGCGGGGTCTATATCGAGAGTATCGCGGCAGATGAAGATATCTCGGTGATGCTGCAGGAGATCAAAAAGATAGCGGTAGAACAGGAAGTCGATACCAAAACGGTCAAGCGTTATGTCCAGCTTTTTGTCTATTTCCTTGTCATCGCTGCCGTGTTGCTGCTGTATGCACTGCACTCGCTTCCCAAAAAGAGTACGCTTGCGGTAACCGCTTTTATAGCTTCGTTGGCACTGCCACAGCCATCTTATGCCGGTCTGACCGATTTTCAATACATAGACGAAGCCCAAGCTCTTTATCAGGCCAAAGAGTATGGCAAAAGCCAAAAAGCTTTTGAGTCGGTGGATGCCTCTCCGCAGCGCGATTACAATATAGCCAATACGCTCTACCGCCAAAAACGGTATAAAGAGGCCATCAAAGCGTATGAAAAAGTTCCCAAAACATCGGAGCTTCGTCAAAAAGCGCTGCATAATATGGGTAACGCCTATGCCTATGCCAAAGAGATCGACAAGGCGATAGCAGCCTATGAAGAGGCTCTGAAACTGGGAGAAGACAGGGATACCCGCGAAAACCTTGAAACGCTGAAAAAATTGAAGCAAAATCAGCAGCAGAAAAATAAGAAGAACGATCAAAAGAAGCAAAAAGATTCCAAAGATCAGAAAAAGAAGGATCAGAAGGGATCCAAAAAAGAGCAGCAAGAGAAGCAGTCGAAAGAGCAAAAAGATAAAAACGGGGAGAGTAAACAGCAAAAGCAAGAGAAAAAATCTGCTTCCCAAAAAGAAAAAGAACAGGCCAAAAAATCAAAAAAAGACGATAAAAAAGAGGCCCAAAAGGTACAAAGCCGACCCCAACGCTCCCAAAAAGAGCTGACGGACAAAGAGGAGAAAAAACTTTTGCAGCAGCTGCAGATGCAAAAGGGAAAGAGTTTCCGCTATCCGGTTGAGTCGGCGTATAAAAGGAAAGAACATGATAAACCCTGGTAAGATTTTAACCCTTTTTATCCTTATAGCGACAGCGCTTTGGGGACGATTCGAAGTGCGTGTCAGTGATACCGATATCAATCTCGGCGATGAAGTGATCATGACCTTTTTTTCCGATACAAGTGACAAGTTCCCACTCATTAGCGATATCGCTGGCGTAGCAATCGAACGTACCTCCAATGAGAGCTCCAATACCTATATCAACGGGAAACAGTCGGGTTCGTATAAAAAACATTTTCTTTTTATCCCGCGTCAGAATATGACGGTACCCGCTTACGAGATGGTTGAAAACGGCAAAACGGTCAAAAGCAAACCGATCAAGATCACCGTCAGACGCCAAAAACATGACGATCCCAATGATGAGCTCTATTTTAAAGCGACGGCATCGAAAAAAGAGGTAATGGTCGGCGAGCCGTTTTTCGTGACGCTTGTCTATAAACAGGACCGCGACCTGGATGTCGTAGACAGACGGTTGACACCGCCGGGCGGCAAACATTTTTGGGTGGAGAAAAAACCGATCGAATCCTCTACGGCTACCAAAACGCATGAGATTGCGACGCTCAAATATATCTTTACCGCACAAAAAGCGGGTGAACTGACGATCGATCCTGCGCATATCAAAGTGGGTGAACGCGCTTACCGCCGTGATGCCTGGGGTATGATCCAGGCTCGGGCACGATACAAGACACTCTTTAGCGATCCAATCAAGGTCAAGGTCAAGCCGCTGCCTGAAGGGGTAGAGAATGTGGGAGATTTCAGCTTTAAGGTCTGGGTAGATAAACGCAGCAGCAATGAAAAGGATGCCGTCAACCTTACGATCGCTATAGAAGGAGAGGGTAATATACAGGATATCCCGCCGTTTGATCTGCCGATGCAAAATATCCTGGTCTATGATGAGGAACCCAAACGCGAGCATGCTTTGAAAGCGGGCAAATACCGGGGAAAATTTATCCAAAAGTTCGCCATGGTCGGCGATAAGAACTATACGGTTCCGGCACTCTCCTTCAGCTTTTACAGCCTGAAAAAAAAGAGGGTCGTCACACTGCAAAGCAAGCCGATTGATATCATCATCCGCCCCACGTTGAGTGCCAAGCCGCAGCAAAAGGTCAAGGTGGAGCGTAAGAGCGAAATAAAAGCAGCAACAGTAAAAACCGCAGAGAGTGAGGGCTTTAGCGGGATCACCCTTGTGATAGCCCTGAGTGTCGGTATCGCCCTGGGCTTTTTTGCGCGATCATTTGCATTTGTAAAGCGAGAGAGAAAAAGCTCTAAAAGCTTAAAGATCAGTGATGAGAAGGGGCTGCTTCATGCCCTGATGCCCTATGCCGCAACGGACAAAGAGGCCAAAGCATTGATCGAAAAACTTTCAGGCAACCTCTATGAAGCGGGCTCGCACAGCTATGATAAAAAAGAGGTTCAGAAATTGCTTAAGCGTTTGGATATTACCTATAAATAGCGCTTAGGAGTCTACATGTTCTTACGATCCTGGATCATACTGATCTTTTTATGGGGGAGTTTTTCCACTCTTTCTGCCGAATCTACCAATGAGATGCTGCTTCAAAACCTTCCCCAAGGGTATCAGATAGGGTATCAAAAGCGCCACGGAAAGATCATGATGATCGAGATGGTGCCTAAGGGTGAGACGGTGGAGGAGTGGTCCCAGATGGTCACCGCGACCATCGCTTACGGCGGTATCGGCGAGGATATAGAGGACTATTATGAAAAGGTCTCGGGACTGTGGAAAAGTGCCTGTGCCGGATCGGATGCGATGCTGCTTAAAGAGGGCGAAGATAACGGTTACGACTATGCGATGTGGGCGTTGGAGTGTCAAAAAAACCGCTCTACCAACCGTTCGGAGATGGCCATCTTTAAAGCGATCGAAGGCAAAGACTCCTTTTATATCGTCCAAAAAGCGTGGCGAGGTTTTGCACCGAAAAAAGAGGATATCGCTGTCTGGATGGCTTATCTGGAAGGTGTCAGGGTATGCAACAATCAGGATGATGACCACCCCTGCAAATAAAGATCTAAAAACTTCAGGGCAGGAGTTCTTTTTTTTATCTGTTTTAGTATAAGATAAATTGATCAATTTATGAGTGAGACAGATGAAAAGAGCATTCTTCGCCTATATGAACAACTGGCAGCGGGACTTTAGCGACCATATCGACAGGTTCCGTACCAATCTTCTGGCTATTGTCCATCTGCTCTCCATTGTTTTTATCTCGCTCTTTGCCCTCTACCATTTTTATAGAGAGATGTATATATTGGCCTTTATACAGGGCATTGTCTCTATTGTCTTGCTTTTAAACGTCTATAATTTTAAAAAGTATAAAAATCTCGAACGCACAAGTTTTATCACGATCTTTATCATCTTCTTTTTATTGGTTTTTTTACTGTTGGACGGGGGCGTAAGCAGTACGGGACTCTACTGGGCACACTCATTCCCGCTTTTTGTCATTATGCTTCAGGGAAACCGTAAGGGGATAATCTGGGTCGGGCTCTTTTATATAATCCTTCTGGGACTGCTTTTACTGCATGCACTGGAGCTTTGGACATTGGCGTATGATGCTGAGAAACTGATCTTTTTGTCGGTGAGTGTCCTGGTGCTGACCCTTTTGATTTACGGGTTTGAATCTCTGCGCCAGATCTACAGCCGCCGTCTGGATGAGAAACATAAAGAGGTGGTCGCACTCAACGTAAAACTTGAAGAGCTGGCCAGAAAACTCTCAAAATATATCTCTCCCCAGATCTACGAATCACTTTTTCAAGGCTCAATCGATGTGAAAGTACGGACACAGCGCAAGTTTTTGACGGTCTTTTTTTCCGATATCGTCGGCTTTACCAAGATATCAGAAGAGATCCCCTTTGAAGAGACGACAGAGCTTTTGAATGAGTATCTGGATGAGATGTCCACGGTAGCTTTGAACCACGGTGCGACGATCGATAAGTTTATCGGGGATTCGGTGATGGTCTTTTTCGGAGATCCCAACACGATGGGGCATAAAGAGGATGCCCTGGCCTGTATACGCATGGCCCAGGAGATGCAGCTGCGGCTGAAGAAGCTGCGAGCCAAATGGCGCAAGGAGAAGCGTTCGAGTGTTTTCCATGCCCGTATGGGTATTGCCAGCGGCTGGTGTACGGTAGGCAACTTTGGGAACAAGGACCGAGTTGATTACACGGCATTTGGAACCGTGGTCAACCTGGCCAGCCGTTTAGAGTCGATCGCCGATGAAGGGGGAATATTTATCTCCCAAGGGTGTTATGATCTGGTTGAGGATGAAGTCTCTGTAGAGTTTAAAGATGCTGTGATGATTCGGGGATTTAAAGAGCCGGTGACACCTATTTTGGTGAAGCCCGATGCACCCTTTTGCCTGATAAAGTAATGAGAAACTAGGAAAAAGCAAAGCGACTTGTAGCTTATCTATGGCGTGCTTTGCATCCTAGGATGATAGCAGTTTTGTATCACCGAGATATCACGCAGCGGTGAAATGTGAAGGAAAAAGTTGATTAAAAGAAGAGGTCATCCAGTGCGAAATCCTCTTCTGGCTCTTCGATCATGCAGATCCCCAGTGCCATCTCGATTGTACTGATATCGGCTGCGATAGATTGAGGCTGTACAAATTTTTGAAAAGGGTACATCTCACGTAAAAATGTGTAGCTGAACCACGCCTTGATCTCCTGGACAAAGGAGAAGGTGAGCTCTGTAAGAGTGCTGTCTGTGAGAATTTTCTCTTTGGATTCGTAAAGGAGTGTAGAAAAACGTCTGATGATCGGCATTACCTCTTTGATTGCATCATCATTATTGTGATAGATAACATTCGAAGCATAGGAGAGTCTGGAACTGACTGTCGTAAGGCTGCTTTCACAGTTGGTGCAGTCATCTATCGCATCGATAAGACTTAATACGATATGTTTCTCCTCTTCGATCTCTTCCCTGCAACAGTGGCGAAATGCTTCACTGAGATCCCTGCACTCTCTACCTGCACAGATACGTGTCATCTTAATACATTTTTTCATTTTCACAACTTATCACATTTTTATCACAAAAATAATTTTTTTTAGTGTAGAAATTATAGAAAAAAGTGATAAAACAGAGCTTAATTTTTTCATGATTTTTTCATTTAGATCTGCATCTGACCAATTTGTAATAATCATTTTTTTAGTTACTTAAGCAGTGATCGGCTCTAAACTCCCATGAAACCGATGTTTCATTATGCAAAAAGGTGTTAGAAGCGGTCTTGGCGGCTTTTTTACCGTCGATCTTATAAAACCACCCCATCTTTTTAGGGGAGCTTTGAACACCGTTGATAGAGCGTATAAAAAGGTAGGGGCCGACCTTTTTGGTCGATACTTTCACGGCACTTTGAAGCAGCTGCAACACGGATGTCCCCGGTTCGTAGGTAAGATCCATCTCTTCGGACGGCTTATAGCCGTTATAATCGATCTTCAGGTGTATAGAGTGTGCTTTGGCATGAAGGCCGTAAAGCAAGAGTGACAAAAACAGAAGATGGCGCATTCTCTCTCTTTATAGATAATAATATGGCATTGTAATCAAAGAACGAAAAAATAAAGTAAAAATTTATTATTAGTATGCGTTATACTCCGGGACCCTCCTTCCCGATATCGTCATCATCGAACTGTGCATGCGATCCGTCACAGTAGGGCGGATTCTTTGTGTGCTTGCACAGGCAGATATCTTGAGTAGCCGTCTTTTGGGCGACAAAGGTGAGAGGCTTAAGATCGGTGACCGCATGGGAACCGTCACACATGGCACCTTTGGAAGCGCGGCCGCAGGTACAAAAGTGGTACTTCTTCCCCGCTTCAAGATCGTAGGCATAGGGCATAGTATCATATACAACAGGCTTGTCCATAACAGATCCTTTCGTTGCTATCTTTTTTATATATTAAAAAAAGTAATATTTATCTGCCATCTAAAGAGAGGATTAATCTGTTTTGTTTAAAATTTTTAAAGAAGCTATCGGTGAGCAGCCAGCTTTAAAAACGGTTTACCATTGTTTGGTACTATTTTTGAAAACATTTAAGGAGAAGACTCTATGAATAAGAAACTTTTTTTTGCAGTGATGCTGCTAAGCGCGCTGTTGCCGCTGGCTGTACAGGCATCGGTCTTTACCAAAGCCCCTAAAGTCGAGCAGAGAATCAATCCAAACTACAGTAAGACCCAGGTGTTCTCATTTTACGACTCGATCAAAGAGGCTAAAGAGGGTGTCGTCAATATCTCCACAAAAAAGGTGGTACGCACCCAGCAGTCACCCTTTATGCAGGACCCCTTTTTCAGGGACTTTTTCGGTCACCGCTTCGGTACGATTCCGCGTGAACGTATGGAACGCTCTTTGGGATCGGGTGTCATTATCAATGAGAAAGGGTACATCGTTACCAATAACCATGTGATCAAGGATGCTTCGGAGATCATCGTAACCCTGCCGCGATCCAAAAAAGAGTATAAAGCCAAGCTGATCGGCAGCGATCCGCGAAGCGACCTGGCAGTTGTCAAGATCGAGGCGAAAAACCTGCAGCCGATCAAGCTGGCCAACTCCAACAACCTGCGTGTAGGCGATATCGTCTTTGCCATCGGTAATCCGTTCGGTATCGGCGAGACGGTCACCCAGGGTATCGTATCGGCGCTTGGGCGTAACGGTGTGGGCATTAACGAGTATGAAAACTTTATCCAGACCGATGCTTCGATCAACCCCGGTAACTCGGGCGGCGCGCTGATCGACAGCCGCGGCTATCTTATCGGGATCAATACGGCTATCATCTCACGCGGCGGGGGTAACAACGGTGTCGGT
>JBFEYF010000114.1:0-7014 GCA_041562295.1 Sulfurimonadaceae bacterium | reverse complement strand
TGCAGCATCAGGTTGGCCACTTCATTATTACCCTCATCGGCACGGCCGTAGGCTTTGATCAGGCTGGGATCATTGACAAACGGGTTGTGCAGGGCAATCGTACTGGCATCGTGACCGTCAAAGAACTTGTGCAGACCGATCGCACCGGCGAAATTGGTACCGTAATCCTCGATGGCGATCGTATACCCCTCCTGTTCACCCATCGCTTTTGGCGTGATCGTCAGTACCCCTTCGGTATAGTGGGCGATAAACTTGTCATCGAAGTCATCCAGCTCGTTTTTGTTGGCATTGTCATCGACGTTGCGGTTAAGCTGGGACAAAATACTCTTCTCCCCGTGGGTGACGGTGGTACTGCCGTCGATCGTGATACGTCGGCGCCCTTTTTCGTTACCCTCAACATCGTACATGATGATATCAAACTCACCGGCATGGATATTGAACTCACTCTCGGCAAAGACCGAATCCCCGGGAAGACCCAGCTGGTTGGACTCCATGCTCTCAATAGCGCTTCGGGCATAGACATTGTTGGTCGCCGAGATCAGTGTATTGGCAAAGGTGTCAAGGTAGTCGATATACTCCTGAAGCTTACCGTTTGAGGGCATATCGGTTACCGGATCGAGCTTATCCCCTCTGAGGTTGATCAACGCACCCAGTTTCCCCGCTTTAACGTGTCCTGTCATATCGAACAGATAACCGTCCTGACGCTCATAGTAAAGCGTATACATATCGTTGGCATTTTCCTGGTTCAAAATCTGGATCGGGTGGAACGTCTTACCGTCAACGATAGAAAAGCCGCCGATGGAGAGGTTATAGGTACTGGTGTAGTCGTTGATCTCTCTGTCGACCGGCATATTGGATTTGAGGTGAAACTTGGTGATTGTTGTATTGACCAGCTTGTTGATCGCCGTTTCCAAGGTGTCACGCTGGTCACGAAGGTCGTTGGCGTTGTTTTGCGTCGTCGCTTCTGAGATAGCGATCTTCACATTGATATTGGAGATCTCTTCGGCCATACGGTTGATCTCATCGACATTGACCTTGAGCTGTTCGTTCAGATCTTTTTGATGCGCAATCAGACGGTCACGTACATCATGGATCGAGTCGGTCAGGTTGATCGTTTCCTGTGCCAGGATCGTCTTTTGGGAGATGTTGTTAAAGTCCTGTGCCACAGCGGACCAGGAGTTCAGGTAGTTGTGAAAGTTGTTCTTGATACCGACATCATCGATCTCGGGAAAAAGTGTGGAGATCTCCTCCATCGTCTTACGGGAAAAGTGTGAAAACTCTTTATCCTGTTTGGAGTTGTTTAGGCGTTTGTAGACAAACTCATCGTGGATACGGTCGATACTGTCGACTTTGACCCCGGTCCCGACCTGGTAGTCCTGCTGTTCCAGGGGAACGTTGGAAACCAGTTTGACACGCTGTCGTGTATATCCTTCATTCTCTGAGTTGGCAATATTGTGACCGACGGTGTTGATCGCTACCTGTGATGACGAAAGACCTGTGTAGCCGGTGTTGAGGCCTTGGAATATCGTAGATCCCATGTTAGACGTGCACCTCTAGCAAAGATCGGTGTTTGGGCGCGACTTTTTCGTAGCCGTTCATCTCGACAGGAACCATGCGTTCCAAAAGTGAGTTATAAAATTCGCTGACCGAAAGGACCAGCTTCGCATAATGTTTGTTGAGAGATTTAAGATCAAGAAGCTTCGTTTTTAAAGCTTTAAGATGCTCTTGATCTTCGTTGGATAGCAGGTGTTCAAGCTCGACATCGGGATGAGCTTCCATCTGTTTGGCGATCTCGTTATCGATAAGCGCCTTTTTGTTTTGAAAAGAGGTTATAAGTTCTTCTTTGATCTTTGCCCGTTCAAAGATCGTCTCATGTTTTGCTAGCTTGATCTCCTCGATATCTTTGTCAGTCAGTGAGATAAGCTGATCTAAATCGCCTAACGCTTTATTTAGATAGTGAGATAACATGATAAACTCCTAATGGTTTACGATAAATCCTCCGCCATCTTTCGTGCGAGTTTGTCCAGATCGACTTTGTACTCGCCGTTTTCGATTGCGGCTTTAAGCTGCTCAACTTTGCTAGCTTTTTGCTCTGCGGTTTGAGTCGACTCTTTGGAGCGACTGCTACCGGAACTGTTATTGTGATAGATGTTCGAGTTGTTTCCTACACCCTTGATCATGGGCTATCCTTTTCAAAGTGTTTTACTAATCATATATAGTATCGACTAAAAGATTAAAAACTTTAACGATTTTCTTTTAGATAGTTAAAAAGAAGTTCGCTAAGTCCAAATCCTCCGCTCGCCACTTCGGAAAGTTTCTCCCGGTACATCGATTTGTAGATCTTATCCCCGGCATCTTTGCCGTAAAGAGGATCCTCATCCTTCATCGAAGTATCAAGAAGTGTTTTCAACAACAAAGCCTCAAACTGGTCTGTCTGGGCTTTAAGCGCCGCATCGTCTGAATCCTTGTTGACGTGCGGAACGTTCATCTGTGCCTGGTATAAAGAGGCACTCGTATCGATGTTAACCATAATGCATCCTTGCTTTAGATAACTTCCAGTTTAGCCTTGATGGCCCCCGCTTTTTTGATCGCCTCCAGTATCGAGATGATATCTTTAGGTTTGGCACCCAGTTTTTGCAGTGATCGTGCAATATTGGCTACCGTACTGGAACCTTTTTTGGTCGATATCTTGTTACTCTCCAACCCGATGGATACGTCACCGTCTAAAGCGACGACACCCTCTCCCTGCTTGGGAAGATCGGGACCTTCAGTGATCTTTATCGTAATCTCGCCGTGGGTAATAACCACCGGCAAAACTTCTATATCTATACCAGCAACTATCGTGCCAGTTCTCTCATCGATGATGATCTTCTGTTCGGACTGAAAATCAAATTCTGCTTCCTGTACTTTGGCCAGGAACTCGACCATGCTAAGCCCCTTGGGACGCTTGATCTTGACGGTCTTGGGATCCACCGCAACAGCGACCTGGGTATGAAAGATGTTGTTCAAGGCACTTTGGATCTTGACGACATTATTGAAATCGGCCTGGTTGAGGCTGATCGTCGCCTGCTCCTGGTGAAAGAGGTCGTAGTTCATCTCGCGTTCCACGGTAGCACCGCTGAAGATCTTTCCGCTAGTGGGGTGGTTGAGATTGCCCCGTCCGCGTCCGTTTTTACCGCCTATAGAGACAGAGCCCTGGGCCAGGGCATAGATCTTGCCGTCAACGGCCTTTAAAGGCGTCAAAAGCAGGGTACCGCCCTCTAAAGATTTGGCGTCACCGATAGAGGAGATCGTCACATCGACTTTATCCCCCTGTCGGGAAAAAGAGTCCAGGTTGGTCGTGACCACAACGGCCGCGACATTTTTGGACTTAATAGCGCCGGCATCGATCTGGACGTTCATCGTTTTGAGCATATTGGAAAGGGATTGCTGGGTAAATGCCGATCCTCCGTCACCTGTGCCGTTAAGACCGACGATCAGACCGTAACCGATCAGCTGGTTGTCCCGGACCCCTACGATAGAGGAGATCTCGCTGATCTTGGTAGCATAAACAAAAGCCGTCATGGCTAAAAGAAGTAGTGATATCCGTTTCACTGTTTACCTCGCATCCTTGGAAGTTATAAGGAGTAAAGCAAGGAGTGTGCCATATTGAAAAGTACGGCACCGGAACTAAATTCCGCTGCCTACGCTAACGCTGAGTTTGCTTCGGCAGCAGGCCCACGCGGCTACCCGCTTTAAAAATAATTATTTCTTTGAAAGGCACTAGTGCCGCGGGCTCTCCGCCGAGGAGAACTCAGCGTTAGCGTAGTATCAGGGAGTTGTTTCCTGATACGTATGGTTTAAATATTTTTATTTAAACATCTGCAGCGGATCGATATGCTTGTTCTTCTGGGTGACCTGGAACATCAGCTCATCATTGACCCGTCCGATAGCCGAACCTTTGGCCACACGTTTGCCCTGGCGGATATTGGGAGCCACTTTGTCCAGGTGGGCATAGACGGTATGCAGTCCGTCGCCGTGGGAGAGGATGATGAAGTTGCCTAAGAGGTTGTTGCGTTTTGAGATCATCACCTTGCCGTTGAGGACGGCTCTTACGATCGCATTTTGAGTATCGGGTTTAAGCGATACCGAGTCGTTGAAGATCTTGATATTGTAGATCGGGTCTTTGTAGGGACCGAACTTTTTGACAACCCGGTAGTTTTTAAGCGGGGCGATCGTCTTTGTACCGCGGTAGCGGCCCGTCTTGACCTGTTCATAGGAGCTGTCACGCTTGACCACTTTGACGCTGTTAAGCCCTTTGGTCCCCGCTTTTTTGGCTTCGGCAAGACGCCGCTTGCGTTCAGCCTCTTTGCGTTTGGCCTCTTTGACCTGGTCTACTTTGATGATCTTTAGCTGCCGCAGCATCTTGGCCAGGCTCTCTTTGGTGTTGAGGCTTTTTTCAAGATCCCTTTTATAGCTGAGACGCTTAAGATTGAGTGCCTTAAGTACCTTCTTTTGACTCTCTTGAAGTGTGATGATCTCCTGACGCTGGGTATCGATCTTGGTGATGGTCTGCGAAAGGGTTTTGATCCCCTCGGACATGTCGCTTTCCTGGTCCAGCAGGCGGGAGATCTCTGTTTTGACATTTTTGAGCTCTTCATTGGTCAGGCGGCTGATGGAGCTGAAGATCTCCTGGCGCATAAGGGCCTGGGCATCGGAATAGGAGCGTTGGCGCAGGATCATCTTCAGTGAGAGCTGCTTGGCCAACAGACGCGAAAGCTCTGTTCGGGTCTCTTCGGTCGTTTGGTGCAGCTCCTCTTTTTTCTGCTGCAGGTCGACCAGCTTGTCCTGTGCCATCGTATAAGCCGTTTTGTTGTTATTGTAGGCATCTGTCAGCTCTTCGAGCTTCTTGTCAAGTTCCAGCATCTTTTGCTGCTCTTTGAGGATCGCTTTGGCACTTTTGTTCAGTTTATAGTGGGCGTTTTTATAGCGTTGGTCATAGTTTTTGAGCTTTTCGCTGGTACGCTTTATCTTCGCTTCCGTCGTTTTGATCTTGGTATGGATCGTCGTCTTTGCCTGTAAAGGCAAAAAGAGACAACACACCGCCGTAAGAAGAGCAAACCAGGCTTTACCCATCAATCAGACCTTTCGAAGGACGAGTGTCATAGCCAGTGACAGGGAGGTGACCAACGCGATCAAAAGCAGGATAAAGCTTTCGGGAAAGGGTTTTAGCAGTACGGTATGGATACCTACGGCATCAAAAAGTGATGTGACGATCGGCGCATCTTTGATAAAGACAAACAGCAGCGTGATAATGATCGTGGCAAAGATCGCATCCAACACGGCATAGCGGAAAAGTACCGCGCTTCGCAGCCATACGGGCGAACCGAAAAGGGCCATGATCTGCATACGGTCCTGGTGGTTGAACTGCCACAGACGCATCTCTTTTAAAATGACCAGCATAGAGATGATGATGACGATAACACTAAAGAGTTTGACGACCGACTTGATCAGCAAAAGGAGTCTGTAGACCTGGTCATGACGGTTGGCAAAACTTTCGACTTCCGCGATCCCTTCGATCGTCAAGAGCTTTTGTTTGATACGGGCGATCTCTTCAGGCTGCGGGAAGTGGTCGAGTTTGAGCTCATAAAAGTAGGGAAGGGTCGCTTTTAAGAGGGTGATCTGCTTTTTATCCAGGTCCTGGCTGAGCTCTTCAAGGATATCTTCATTGGAAAGCGTCGTCAGGCTCTGGATCTGCGGGAGCATCTCCTGAAGCTGCTTTTGCTCTATCACGGCATGGGAGGTCAGGATCATCGCATAGCTGCTTCTCAAACGCTCTTCATAAGAGTCGATCATGCGCAGTACGACGATAAAGACCTGTACGGTAAAGAGGATCGCAAAAAGTGCTACGGTAAGTGATATGTGGCTTTTAAGAGATCTCATAGACCGATCCTGACTCGATATGTAAGTGGCGGTAAGGGACCCCGAAAGTCTCGGGGATATGGTGCGTAACGACCAGTACCGTCGTTTTGAGCTGCTCGTTGGCCCC
Source organism: Sulfurimonadaceae bacterium (assembly GCA_041562295.1). Taxonomy (GTDB): domain Bacteria; phylum Campylobacterota; class Campylobacteria; order Campylobacterales; family Sulfurimonadaceae; genus JBFEYF01. The sequence continues at coordinate 986 of JBFEYF010000114.1, read as the reverse complement.
TTCTAATAGGTTCCAGATCAGGCTGGCGGAGTAGTCGTCAAGGTTTCCCGTAGGCTCATCTGCCAGGATCATGATCGGGTTGTGTGCGAGGGCTCTGGCCATCGCGACACGCTGCTGCTCTCCACCGCTTAGCTCTACGGGAAACTTCCCTATCTGATGCGAAAGCTTCACGTGGGCCAAAAGCTTGGTCACCTGCGATTCGCAGATATCGGGAGCGTAGCCGGCGATCAGAAGAGGCAGCATCACATTCTTCTCGATATCCCACTCCTGGATCAGTTTATAGTCCTGGAAGACGATACCGATATTGCGGCGCAGAAAATTGAGTTTTTTGGTCTTGATATGGGGGATGGAGACACCTGCTACGTGCAGCTGGCCGCTTTGTACCGGAAGGTCTCCGTAAAGTGATTTGAGGATGGTCGATTTGCCGCTACCGCTGGCACCGGTTAAAAAAACAAATTCGCCTGACTTGACTTCGAAGTTACAACGGTTGATGATCGTCTCTTCGTTGTTGTAGCCTAGGGTCAGGTCGTTTGCTTTGATAACACTATCCATTCAGAGCCTTTAAGAGTTCTTTGTGCATGAACGCATTGGTCTTGGACGCTACGGGCTTGTTGGGGAAATACTCCAAACGCTCTTCCTCGATTCTCAGATAGAGGTGTTCAGGGCGCTCGAAGCTTCCCAGCGAAAGGCGGATCACATAATCCCTTTCACGGTTTTGCTCGTTATAGTAGATGCGTTCAAAATGTATAAAACCTATATCGGTCTTTAGGGTCGATCCGATTAATGAAACGACATGTTTGGTATCCAGCTGCATCGGTTCAAACTCAAACTGCTCCAGCGGTTCGAGCTCCGGAGAGGTTTCGCGTCCGAGCATATGGATATCGTAGATATTCTTTTCCATCTTGCGCCAGCGGTCCTCATATTTGCTGGTGATCGGGGCGTCGAGGTTTTTCTTGACGGTGATCTGGGTCTGTCTGGCATCGAGA
>JBFEYF010000113.1:0-7031 GCA_041562295.1 Sulfurimonadaceae bacterium | reverse complement strand
TTTGCTCCTGGAGTTGCTGTTGCCGTTCAGCCTGCATATCCTGCATCTGCTGATTATTGCTGTTTGCATCAACTTTCATGACAACCTCCTTTCATTTTCTATATTTTAACCCATCTCTGTGCATTGTAATGTTAAAGATTTTAATTAGTTTTTCAAACCCGAAAGAGCATGCTCTTTTATTTTTCAGTGTTGCGGTTTGGTATTCACAAACATTCGTTGTATAATGAAATCCTATCGACTTGATCATCGATCTGAAAAGGAGAGAGCATGGCCTACATACCGCACACCCTCTCCGGACGTTATGTCTCGCTCGAACCGCTTAGTCAGACGCATCAAAAGGGGCTTATTGATGCCTTATACGACGGCAATCTGTGGGAAGAGTCAGCGACTCTCGTCCCCTCCCCCGAACTTGTAGCAACCTATATCTCCTTGGCCAACAAAGCGTGTCAGGCCGGGAATGAAATCCCTTTTGCCATTCTAGAAAAAGGTTCACACACCGTCATCGGTTCCACCAAACTTCAAAAATTTGCGGATTGCGGACACACCCTGGAGATCGGTTCAACCTTTATCCGTAAAAGTTTTCAAAAAAGCCCGGTCAACCGCGAAAGCAAACTCATACTGCTCTCTTACGCTTTTGAGTCACTCAATATCGATACAGTGCGTCTCGTTACCACTGCCCAAAACAGCCGGTCCCTGCATGCGATATCGGCCCTGGGCGCGACATGCGAAGATCATTTTTTAGAAAAAAGCCATATGCCCTCGTGGGAAAACCAGGAGCTTTTTTCCTTTATCATCCCCCGTACCGAGTGGCAGCAGGTCAAAGAAAAACTCTCCCAAAACCTCTATAATGAGGATGGTTTTAGAGACTTTTAATCAAAAGAGCGATATAATTCACAAAATTTTCACGCTAAGGAATCTCCACAATGAATGAGATTTTTACTTTCTTCGGTTTAATTCACGTTGCACCCGAACACCATCATGCGTTTATTTACCTAACTCACATGTTGTTCGCGGCAGTCCTTGTCATCCTGCTTGCTAAAATCGCTACAAAATCCATGAGCCTGGTACCTCGCGGTTCTCAGAACGTCATGGAAGCTTATGTAGGCGGTGTTGCTACTATGGTTGACGATGTTATCGGTAAAGAAGACGGCCGTAAATATTTCCCGCTTATTGCGACTATCGGTCTTTTCGTTGCTATTGCAAACCTTATCGGTATCGTACCGGGCTTTGAGTCACCTTCAGGCAGCCTTGACTTCACACTGGCTTTGGCAGTTGTTGTTTTCATCTACTATAACTTCGAAGGTATCCGCCGTAACGGTGTGATCAAATACTTCGGTCACTTTATGGGGCCTATGCCTATTCTTGCGCCGTTGATGTTCCCTATCGAGATCGTCTCACACATCTCACGTGTTATCTCGCTCTCTTTCCGTCTTTTCGGTAACATCAAAGGGGATGACCTCTTCTTGATGGTACTGCTTTTCCTGGCTCCGGTAATCGCACCGCTTCCGGCATTTGCACTACTGACATTCATGGCACTGCTTCAGTCATTCATTTTCATGATGCTTACAGCAGTTTACATCTCTGGTGCACTTCACATCAGTGACCACTAATTAAACTTAGCGATGAAAGCACTCTCAATGGCTCTAAAAGGCTTTTTGACGGGTGCAAGTTTCGCAGTCATCTTTCTTGTAGGCTATTTTCTCTTTAGCTTTTTTATCCATTTCGGTCTTTTATACGCTCTGGTTACCACCTTGGTTTATACTCTAAGTTTTTTCTATCTCTACACTCAAAACCAGATAAGAGAGTGACCATTAACGCCTATCTTATAACCGACCCCTCCTACTATACACACGACGAAGCCCTATTTAGGAAAAAGCTCTCAGCCGTATTGCACAAGTTTCGCCCCGAATATGCCCTCTATCGAGACAAAACCTTCGAAAGATACGCCGATTTCGCTCCTATCTTTGTCGAAGTATGCCGTGAATTCGGTGTCAAAGCGATGCTTCATAATGATGCAAAACTTGCCGTTGAACTGGGTGCCTACGGTGTCCACTACAGCTCTGACAGGATCTGTTCTGTCGGTATCACCACTACCAAGCTCTTTCAGGTTCTCAGCACCCATAAACCCGAAGAGATAATCTTTGCCAAGGAGCTTGGAATCGATGCCGTCACCTACAGCCCTGTTTTTGCCTCTCCGGGCAAGGGAAAGCCTGTCGGTTTAGACTCGTTAAAACAAATTTCGGGTACAATGCCTTTACCTATTATCGCCCTAGGCGGAATCCTAACCCAAGACCAGGTCAAAGAAGTCCAAAGTGCCGGAGCCTGGGGGTTTGCCTCTATACGCTATTTTTTGATTAAGGATACTTAATATGTTTGAAACCGTCATCGGTCTTGAAGTTCACGTACAACTCAATACTCAAACGAAACTTTTTTGTTCATGCCCGACCAGCTTTGACGATCGTCCCAACGCCAACACCTGTCCGACCTGTCTGGCGCTTCCGGGAGCCCTGCCGGTACTCAACAGATCGGTACTTGAAAAATCTATCATGTTCGGAAAAGCGATTGATGCCACGATCAACAGAACCTCCTATTTTGACCGTAAAAGCTACTTCTATCCGGACAGTCCATCTGCGTATCAGATCACACAGCTGTATACCCCTGTCGTAGAGCACGGAGAGCTTAAAATCGACTTTGAAGACGGCAGCCACAAGACGATCCGCATCAACCGTGCCCATATTGAAGCTGATGCCGGTAAGAGCATGCACGAATCCGATCACTCTTTGGTTGACCTAAACCGTGCCGGTACGCCGCTTTTGGAGATCGTATCCGAACCCGATATGCGTTCTGCCGATGAGGCCGTTTTATACCTGAAAAAGCTGCACTCCATTGTACGCTATCTCGATATCTCCGATGCCAATATGCAGGAAGGTTCGTTTCGTGTCGATGTCAACGTATCGATCCGCCCCAAGGGTGATGAGAAGCTTTATACCCGTGTAGAGATCAAAAACATCAACAGCTTTAAATTTATCCAAAAAGCGATCGAGGTGGAGACACAGCGCCAGATCGAAGCGTGGGAAGACGGTCTTTATGATGAAGAGATCTATCAGGAGACTCGTCTGTATGATCAGAACAAAAATGAGACCCGTTCGATGCGCGGCAAAGAGGAAGCGGCTGATTACCGTTACTTCCCGGAGCCGGACCTGCTTCCGGCAGTTATCGATGACGCGATGTATGAAAAGTTCTCTCAGATTCCCGAACTTCCGGATGAGAAACGTGAACGTTTTGTCAAAGAGTACGGTATGAATGAGTACAATGCCGCCGTGATCACCTCCTCTCTTGAGATGGCACACTTTTTCGAGACGATGATGGAACAGGGTATCTCAGCTAAAAATGCGACTACCTGGCTGACTGTCGAGCTTCCGGCTCGCCTGAAGGGCGGCATGACGCTTGAAACATCGCCGGTAGATGCCCTTAAACTGGCAACTCTTGTCAAACGTATCGAAGACCAGACGATCAGCGGTAAAGCTGCCAAAGAGGTCCTTGATTATCTCTTTGAAAATACTGCGGATGTCGATACGGCTATCGATACCCTGGGTCTAAAACAGGTAACCGACACCGGTGCCATCGAAGCGATCATCGATGAGATCCTTGCCAACAATGAAGATAAAGTTGCCGAATACAAATCAGGAAAAGATAAACTCTTCGGCTTCTTTGTAGGACAGACGATGAAAGCTTCCCAAGGAAGCGCCAATCCGCAAGCTGTCAACGACATCCTCAAAGCCAAGCTGGGATAACCCGGAATGTTAAGACGCATTGTCGTCGGATTTGCCTCTTTCTTAGCGGGTTCCCCCCGCTACACACGATTTAAACGCTTTTTTCACGATCTTTTTGAAAACACCCATAAACCCTATAAGAAATATTTTGACATTTTGATGATTTTTATCGTCGTCTCCAGTATTTTCCTGCTTATCCAGGAGGTCAACCACGACCTGCCCCCGTGGCTTCTTTTTTATAACTACGAAGTGGTTACCGTCATCTTTTTAACGGAGTATCTGCTGCGTATGTGGGTCTACAGCGACATCCATAAGATCATCATCGACGAGAATGACAAAAGCAGTTTTTTAAGCCACAAGATGAAACTCTGGCCGCTTTTTTGGAAGATCATTGCCAATAAGTTGGAGTATGTACGCTCTCCGGCAGCCATTATCGACCTTTTGGCTATTTTGCCAAGCTACCGCCCCTTGAGGGTTCTGCGCGTCTTTTTGCTTTTCCGAGTTATCAAGCTGCTGCGCTATACCAAAAGCCTGCAAAGTTTTATGACCGTCCTGTATGCCAAAAAATTTGAACTCTTTACCCTTTTAATCTTCCTGGCCTTTATCGTATTCATCTCCGGGGTACTGATCTATGTCTTTGAGGGAAGCGGCCAGAATGAGAATATTACCGATTTTTTCCATGCACTCTACTGGGCTTTGGTGACGATATCTACTGTCGGGTATGGCGATATCTCCCCGGTAACCGTCGAAGGTCGTGCCGTATCGATGATCGTCATCATCGCCGGTATCGGGATTCTCTCCTTTGCGACATCCATCATCGTATCGGCATTTACCGAGCGTTTGGATGAGCTCAAATCGGAACGCTCCTTCGAAGAGGCCGAGAACCTCAAACGCTTTTACCTGGTCTGCGGCTACTCCTCCATGGCCCAGATGGTCACCTATAAGCTCAAGCGCCAGGGTTTTGATATCGTCGTGATCGACAGAGATAAAGAGAAAGTCGATCAGGCGCGTCAGGACGGCCATGTAGCGATTCACGGTGAAGCGACCAAACTGCACACCTATCATGAGATGAACCTTTATAAAGTCGAGCGTATTATTGCGGCTTTGACACTGATCAGTGATGAAGTGCAAAACATCTACATCACCTTGACACTCAAATCCCTCAGCTCCAAGATCAACACCTATGCACGTGCCCAGACACCGGCTTTAGTCAAAAAACTCTACCTCGCAGGCGCTGACCATGTCCTCTACCCTTTCGAGTCGATCGGGAAACTGGCCCATGAATATATCCAGCACCCTATAGCCTTTGATGCTTTGACGATGATGATCGAGGGCCATCAAAACACCTCGGTCAACGAGATACCGCTGTTTAAACATGACAAACCCGTAGGCAAAAAGCTCAAGGATATCGACTTTTTCGCCCTGCGCCTCATCCTTTTGGGGGTCAAGCGTGACGGGGTCTTTATTTTTAATCCCGGTGAAGAGTTTTTGTTCCGGGAAAACGACATCATGATCGTCGTAGGCAAGGTCCACCATGTATCCCACCTCAAAGATGTCGTTCTCATCCGCAAAGGCAAAAACCCATGATGCACAGACAGATACTGATCTTCGGTTACGGCCCCTACGGTAAAGAGCTGGCCCAGTCGATGGCAGAGCTTTATGATGAAGTGGTGATCATCGACCAGTACACACGCCATCTGATAAAAGCGGAAGATGACGGCTTTGAAAAGCGTATCAAGATCAATGTCCATGATGATGCCGCATTTGCCGCCCTGCCCGTCAAAGACAATGCCGTAGCCTTTTGTGCCTTTGAGGACGAAGCCTACAACACCTATTTGACGATCTCACTTCGCGCAGAGTACAGTAACTTGGCTATTGTCGCATTCGGTGAGCATACGGAGAGCCATCATAAGCTTTTGATGGCGGGAGCCGACAAGGTCATTATCGTCGAAGAGACAGGCGCCAATGTTCTTTATAATATCCTGGTCAATCCGACAGTCGCCCATCTTTTTGACCAGCTCTTTTACCTGAAGGACGATTTGAGCATCGGTGAGGTGATTATACGTGAGAACTCCCCTATTTCAGGGACCTACCTTAAAGATATTAACCGCCAAAAAGAGTATAATATCATTATATTGGGACTGGTTGACCTGGAACTGGGTCATGAGTTTTTGTTTGCGACAAGCGGTCGCAACCACAAGATCGATGCCGGAGACGCTTTAGTCATTATCGGTCCCACTGCCGAAATCAAACGTTGTCAAAAGGATTTTTAGATTGCAAAAAATAGCTGTGATCGGTGCCGGAAAATGGGGACAGGCCCTAGCCGCTGCCTTTAGCCAAAAAAACGAGGTCGTGCTCACCTCCAGAACCAAAAAAGAGCTGCCTAATTTTGTCACTCTGGATGAAGCTTTAGAGTGTGACTACCTGGTCATATCGGTTCCGGCTCAGCAAATTGCAGTTTGGCTTAAAGAGTTTTTCCGCTACAGGGGGCAAAACATCCTTGTAGTTTCCAAGGGGATCGATGCCAAGGACGGCCGCTTTTTACAGGAGATCTATGAAGAGTATGTCCCCAAAGAGAAACTCTGTTTTCTCTCAGGCCCCTCTTTCGCCGCAGAGGTGATCAAAAAGCTTCCCACAGCACTGGTCGTCAACTCTGAAAATGAAACACTGGCCAAAACTTTTGCCTCTTTTTTCCCCGACTACATCAAGGCCTATACCTCAAATGATGTTATCGGTGCCGAAGTCGCAGGTGCTTATAAAAATGTCATCGCCATTGCGGCTGGTGTCTGCAAAGGACTAAGTCTGGGTGCCAATGCCGCAGCGGCACTGACGTCCAGAGGCCTGGTTGAGATGCAGCGCTTCGGAGCCCACTATGGTGCCAAAGATGAGACTTTTTACGGTCTCAGCGGTGCAGGAGATCTTTTTTTAACGGCGGGCAGCGAGCTCTCTCGTAACTTTCGCGTCGGACTGGGGCTCGCGGCAGGTAAAAAGCTTGATGACATTATCCGGGAGCTTGGAGAGGTGGCAGAGGGTGTCGGTACGGCTAACGCCCTGCATGATATCGCAGAGAGTGAAAAGCTCTATCTGCCTATTGCCAACGAGGTCTATGAGATGCTGCACGGCAAACATCCACTTTCAAGTCTGAAAGACCTGCTCGCCCAGTAGCGATTAGACATACGAAGTAAACTCTGTTATACTTCACACTTTATAGAAAATCTCAAAGGAATACAATGGAACAATTTTTAGAAAAAGCCAAAG
>JBFEYF010000112.1:0-7043 GCA_041562295.1 Sulfurimonadaceae bacterium | reverse complement strand
TTCGACATCATCCAGGGACCTGATCTCGGAGATATCCGCTCCCGCGATAAAGATATCATCCTTGGCGCTGGTGATAAAAAGCGCCTGCAGGTTTTGCTCTTTTAAAAACTCCAGCTGCGCATCGAGCTCCTCCAGGACCTTCGTACTTAGAATATTGGCACGGCTTTGGGGCATATCAAAAAGGAGGGTACCGATCTCCTCTTCTGCGCTAAAGTGAAAAGCTTTCGATTCCATCACGACACCTCCAAAATCATCGATGCGCCCTGACCGCCGCCGATACAGAGTGTCGCCAGACCCGTCTGCTTATTGCGTCGGCGCAGCTCTTTTAAGGTATGCAAAACCAGCCGGGTTCCCGTCATCCCCACAGGGTGGCCCAGGGCCACGGCACCGCCGTTGACATTAAGGATCGTCTCGTCGATGGCCCCTACCGCTTTGGATTGTCCCAGGTGCGCTTTGGCATAGGCTGCCGAATCAAACGCACGAAGATTGGCCAGTACCTGTACGGCAAAAGCTTCGTTCATCTCGATCAGATCGATATCTTTCATACTCATTCCTGTCTCTTTTAAAAGCTTCGCCGTGGCATAAATAGGCCCCATCCCCATACGCTTGGGGTCCAGCCCTTCATAGGCGTACGCTTTTAAATACCCCAGCGGTTCCAGACCCAGCTCTTTGGCACGGCTTTCGCTCATGAGGACCACCGCAGCGGCGGCATCCGATATCTGGGATGAGTTGCCTGCCGTGACGGTCCCGTTTTTGGGATCAAAGAAGGGGCGCAGCTTCTCCAGCTTATCGATACTTTGGCCATGCCGGATCCCGTCATCGTCCGTCATCACCAAGGCTTTGGCAGGGTCATAGACCAAAGGGGTTATCTCCTGGGCAAAGATCCCGTTTTTCTGCGCCGTTTCCGCCTTCTGGTGGCTTTTGACGGCAAACCAGTCCTGCTCCTCCCTGCTGATACCGAAATCCTGTGCCAGTATCTCGGCTGTCGATCCCATGATCAATCCGCTGACAGGATCGGTCAGCCCCTGCATCAAACCGATGACCGGTTTGAGATAGGAGGGGCGAAACGCTGCCAGCGCCTTGAGCCTTCCTCCCAGACTTTTTGCTTTAAAAAGTGCCTCAAAGAGGGCACTCATAGCCGGGGAGACCAGCAGCGGGATATTGCTCATCGACTCCACGCCGCCGCACATATAGATATCCCCGCGTCCGGAGAGGATCTTATCCGTAGCCGTGGTGATCGACTCCATGCCCGACGCACAGTTGCGGTGCACCGTAAAGGCGGGAATCGACTCGGAGAAGCCTGCTTTTAAAGCGATAACGCGGGCTATATTGGCTGCATGCCCGGGCTGTGAGACGTTGCCGATAATGATCTCGTCATACCGGTCATACTCCAGCCCGACTCTCAAAGCCAGCTCCTGGACGACATGGGCACCCAGGTTTTCCGCCTGGATCTTTTTAAACTTTCCGCCTGCTTTGGCTATCGGGGTACGCGTACCGTCGATAATAGCCATACGTTCACTGCTTGCCAGATGGCTCATAGGTTCTCTCCGTACATGGTTTCGATCTCCCGTGCATAGACTTCATACGCTTTGTTGCGTGATATTTTCATCGACGGGGTCAGGATATGGTTGTCGATCGTAGGTATCTCATCGACCAGGACAAACTTCTGGATCTGTTCCCAATGATTAAGATGACGGTTGACACCCTCAATAACTCTGGAAACGATCTTGAGAATCGCCTCCTCCTTTAAAAGCTCGGCAAATCCCAGATGTGTCACTCTGTGTTTGGCGGCATAGGCTTGAAGGATCAGCGGATCAAAAAAGAGCAGAGCCGTAACAAAAGGACGGTTGTCTGCCACGATCACCGCATAATCGATCCATTTGCTGTGGGTGATCCGCTGCTCGATACTGATCGCGGAGACATATTTGCCGTTGGATGTCTTAAAGAGCTCTTTTTTGCGGCTTTTAATGGTGATGAACCCCTCTTTGTCTATCTCCGCCAGGTCCCCGGTATAAAGCCACCCCTCTTTGATCGTCTGCGCCGTTTTTTCGGGCTGGTTGTGGTATCCCCGCATCACATTGGGGCCCTTGACCAGCAGCTCCCCGTCAGGCAGTATCTTCACGTTCACATCGGGGATGACCTTTCCGGCACTGCCAAACCGGTGGTCGTTTGGTGTATTGACGCAGACCACCGGAGAGGTTTCGCTCAAGCCGTAACCGGGGTAGAGCTTCAGCCCGATGTTGGTAAAGAAGCGCTCGGTTTTGGGTGAAAGCGGGGCCCCGCCAGATATCACCATCTCCATACGTCCGCCCAACGCATCCAGAAGCTTTTTGTAGACAAGCTTGCGGGCTATCTTGTCCAGAACACTGTCGGGGTCTGTCACCCTCTTGGTATCGGCAAGATAGAAGGCAGTCTTGGCGATAAGCCACTTTAAGCCGCGGGCACTGCGTGCATTCTCATGCATCTTGGTATAGATCTTATCCAGAAGACGCGGTACAACGGTCATCAGTGTGGGTTTGAGTTCCTTTAGGATATCACCGACATTCTTGACATCATCGGCAAAATAGACGCTCAACCCCGATGCGAGATAGTAGCTCATCACCATCCGTTCAAAGATGTGGGCCAGCGGAAGAAAACTGAGTGCGATATGCTCTTTTTTCAAAGGGATCACCTCATGAACCGCCTTGATCTGCGACATAAAGTTCCCGTGGGTCAACTCTACCCCCTTGGGACGCCCTGTCGAACCGCTGGTATAGATGATCGTCGCCAAATCCGAAGGCAGCACCTCGCCGCTCTCATACTGGACCCCCTCACCCTCTTTTATAAAAGCATCAAAAGTGACACTGTTGGGTCCGGCAGCACGCACCCCCTGCGTCACGACAAGCTTCATATCACCGATATAGGCCCGCATCTGCTCATACTTCTCCTCTGAGGCGATAAAAAGATGGGATACAGAGCTGTCTTGAAGTTCATACTCCAGGTTCTCTTTGGCGATATTGGCAAAGATCGGTACCGATACGGCACCCAGGTTTTGGAGTGCGAAATCGACCATGAGCCAAAAGGGGGATGAGTCCGAGACGATCGCTACGCTATCGCCCTTGCGCACACCGTGTTTATAGAATGCACTGCTTAAGAGTGTTACCTGATCGATAAACTCTTGTGAAGAAAAACTTCTCCATGACCCCTGATCGAGGTAGGAGAGGAAGTTTGGATTGTCGACATAATCCCGTATATGATCGAGCAGTTCGGGGAAGGTTCTAAACTCAAACATAAACTGCTCCTTGTTACTCATTTATGTTGCATTCTATTATTAAAGCACGGAATCACTTAAGTGAAGATTTATTTTAAAAAGATGGGTGTAAATAAGATTTTTTTATAAAGATAGGGGTTTTCGTTGGATTTATTTAAAGTAGGATAGTATGTCGCATGTCCTATTTCGTCTATATTTTAAAGTGTTCTGACACCACACTCTATACCGGTATCACGACAGACCTAAAACGCCGTCTTCATGAGCATAACCATACCGATAAAGGTGCCAAATATACCAAGATACGACGGCCGGTGACACTGGTTTACGAAAAAGTGTGTGAGAATAAGAGTGCGGCACTCAAAGAGGAGCACAGGATCAAAAAACTCTCCCGTGCAAAAAAACTCGTATTGATCAAAGCGAAGGGTTAATCTTCGATCTCCCGCATCTCTTCGATCTCTTTGATCCATTCCAGGACCTCTTCCTCGTCAAGTTCACCCGCTTCAAGTTCAGCGACCACCTCTTTGAACTCTTTGTGCAGTTCCTGAATCTCTCTGAGCTCTTCTTTATCCTCTTCCGTTGCATCTTTTTGCGCAACGATCTCAAACATCTCGTCCATATGCTCTTCGATGTCCGGGATAACCTCTTTTTGAAGCATTTTGAGCAGTTTCAATGTAGAAGACATAACGCCCCTTTATAGTGATGATATTTTTTAAAATCATATCCAAACTAGTTTAGATTAAACCCTTTTTGGATAAAATTATTCAGACGTTGCTGGTAACTGCTTGGGTCTCCCAAGAGGAAAGTCCGGGCTACAGTGAGACAGGATTCCATCTAACGGATGGCTGCCGATCATTTTCGGTAAGGGCCAGTGCAACAGAGAGTAGACCGCCACTATAAAAATATGACAGAAGAGCAACCCCTTCTATCTGCGTTAACAGTGAGTTTTCTTCGGCGTGATATTGATATCACAGACGGGAAATATGCCACCAGTGGCATGAGCCCGCTGCTGAAGCGAACCCAGTGTTGACGCAGCAAGGAGGGGCTTTGCCCCGACAGCGTATGAAGTGGTAAGGGTGAAAGGGTGGGGTAAGAGCCCACCAGTGCCTTGAGTAATCTTGGCAGCTAGGTAAACCCAATCCGTAGCAAGAAAACCGTGGTATGGGTCTCACCTCGATTGGTTTTCGCTTGAGTCAGTCGGCAACGGCTGATCTAGATAAATAGTTACCCTAAAACAGAACTCGGCTTATGCAACGTCTACCTAAATATCAAAATCAACCCGGTTGATAATCCCCTCGTTTTTCGGTGTCTTTGTCAGGAATTTATCTTCTACCAGACTGTCGATCCTCTTATCATACATCGCAAGCTGAACCTGCTGATACATCAGTTCCGTGATATCATTAAACGTATACATAACCGCCTGGGTTTCACTGTCGACATCGAACGGACTTTTGATGATCAAAAAGATCTTTTTGCCTTGCAGTGTCTTGACGGCGATCTTTTTATCTTCGTTTTCAAGATAGTCGGTATGAAACGTCGCCATGATGTCATTGCGCTCTTTAAAGATCTCATCCGTGACGATATTCGCATTTAGATAGTTTGCCAGACCGTTCTCATCATCAATCAAAACATTCTCACCGTTTTCCATGAAACACTCTTGAAATGCCTGGTTATAAAACTTCAGTCTGCCGTCACTGTATACGACCATGGGGTTGGGTGAACTGTTACTGATCTCACTGAGAAGCCGCTGTTTTTCGGTCTCAATTCTGTTTTTAATCTGGGCCGAACGGTAGGCTTTGGCGATACGCCTGTCCTGAATATGTTTACAGGCTAAAAAGAGTGTCTGGAGAAACTGTTGGGTATTGACCGGTTTAAGTACATAATAGTTGATCCCGTTTTCGATCGCTTCTAAAAAATATTCTACATCGGTATAGGCGCTGACGACAACGATCGGCGCCTCAGGATTTTTTCTTTTGATGCCGCGGCTCATTTTCAAGCCGTTCATCACCGGCATCTCGATATCGGTGATGACCAGGTCGGTGGGATTTTTAGTATATAGCATCTCCCCTTCCTGACCGTCACCAGCGACTCTCACCTCTTTAAAGATGCGTGAGAGCATCTTCTTGGTCTCCTGCTGAAGACGTTCATCATCTTCAACATATAAAACGGTGATATCTTTACCCAGTTCTATAAGTTCTTGTAAGTTTTCCATTCCCCTGCCTTAAAGCTCACATTTTATCATTATAGCGAATATTAACAACTTTTTTAAAGCTGGACCAGTTTTGCACCGTAGCCGCCCATATGCGGCGGTGCATCACTGAAACTGACGACACTTGGGTGCTGTTTGAGATAGGTCGCTACCGCATGGGCCAACTTGCCCGTACCGATCCCGTGGAAAACGATCACTTCGTCCCACCCCTGCAGCAGAGCATCGGAAAGAAACTGGTCCAGTCTCTCCAGGGCTTCATCACTTCGAAGCCCGTGGAGATCGATCTTCATCGCCATCTTTTCACTTTGAGGCTTATTGATCTTCACCTTGGCCGGTTTGGCCTTGGGGACATTCGAACGGCTCAGTTCATGCAGTTTGGCTTTCATCCGCATACCGGACTCGAACTCGACCATCGCCGTCTTGCCGTCTATGGAGAGGATATGCCCGAAATTGGTCAGGTATTTCACCCTGTCTCCGACAGCCAAGGGCTCCTCTTTTCGTACCGGCTGCGTACCTTTTTGGGGAAGGCTTTTATGCGCTTTGTTCATGTGTTGATGCGTCTCTTTGAGACGGTGCGCTTTGGCCGCCTGCTTCGCCTCGCCGATCGCCTGGGAGTAAGCACGGCTAAGCTCCCCTTTGGCCCCCTGCACTTCCCGGTGAAGGGCATCCCGTTCATCTTCGATCACCTGTTCGAGCTGCTTAATATGGGCCAGCCGATCATCGATCTCGGCATGCTTGGCTTTGAGTGAGCGTTCCAGCTCGCTGCTCTTCTCGATCAGTTCCGAAAGCTTTTGCTGGTCTACACCGTACTCATCGATCGCACGTTTGACCAGAGTGTTGTGAATGCCGTAGCGCAGTGCGGTCTCAAAGGCGTAGGACTTTCCGATACTTCCCTGCAAAAACTCATAGGTGGGTCTGCGGTTGAGCTCGTCATAGAGTGCCGCGATCAACGTCACATCATCCCGGTCCGCCATCAGGGCAGCCAGACGTTTATGGTGTGTCGTGACGATGATCTTGGAGCCTTTTTTGATCAGCTCTTCCAGGATCACCTTGAAAAGAGAGGCCGCCTCGTCACTGTCGGTACCCAACTCTATCTCATCCACCCCGATAAGCGCCTCTTTGGCTGAGAGCAGCTTCGAAAACTCCTGCATACGTCCCGCAAAGGTAGAGATGTCGTTATTGACGTTTTGGGGGTCATCGATGACCGCACCGATCTCTTTAAAGGTCGGTATCGAAGAGTTTTGGGCCCGTATCTTCATCGGCAGCAGATATTTGGCCAGATAGACTGAAGCGAGGATCGCTTTTAAAAGCATCGTCTTACCGCCGGCGTTGACCCCGGTGATCATGATGACCGCCTTGGAGGCATCGATCGTCACCGGTTTGGGGCTGGAGAGTGCCGGATGGGCAAAATCTTCCAGATAAAGCTTCGCCCCTTTTTGTGCCGGGACAAACTCGTAGTTTTTACTGCGGGCAAAACAGACCCGCGCCTGGTAGTGGTCAAAAAGGTCAAACCGTTTGTTGAGAAACCCTAAAAAGCGCTCCCATTTGTACATCAGTTCGGAGAACTTGCGCGCATAGCGGTAAAGC
>JBFEYF010000111.1:0-7051 GCA_041562295.1 Sulfurimonadaceae bacterium | reverse complement strand
GAGATGCTTTTGTCATCGAAACTCTATCATAATGAGGTGGTATTGAAGATGCATATCGAGGATATGACGCTGCATACGTATAAAAACCGTCTTGAGCATGCACTGATCAATATCATCAATAATGCGCTTGATGCCTTAAAGCAAAAGCAGATCCCCAAACGGTATATCTTTATAGAAGCCTACGCCAAAGAGGGGCATCTTTATATCGCTATCAAAGATAATGCGGGAGGTATTCCCGCTGACCTGCTTCCCAAAGTCTTTGAACCCTACTTTACGACCAAACACAAGACACAGGGAACCGGCCTGGGGCTTTATATGACACAGGAGATTATTACCAAGCATCTTAACGGTACGGTCAGTGTCATCAATGTCAGTTATACCCATAACGGTGAAAGTTACACCGGGGCACAGTTTTTGATTGACCTGAAACTGTAGCTCAGGGGAGCTGTTTGAGTTTTTGAATCAGCTGGGTCGGAGTCATCTCCAGTTTTTTTGATAATTTTCCCAACCGCTGATGGGGTGTAGCTTTGATCCCCTCTTTGTTCAAAAACTCAAGACTTTTTTGGAGTGAGATAAGGCCCGTTTGTGCCAAATCGGCAAGGCTTTGCTGCCCCAGGCGGTCCGAAGAGAGTGTCGCACTTTGGGTATGTTCCCAGGAACTTTTGATCGCATGGTTGGCATCGATAATGGCCTGAAACGGATAGAGGTGCCACAGGCTTCCTGCTACAAAAACGAGAACGATCCCCAAAGATATCCAAAGCTCTTTTTTTATCCAGCTAAAGCGGCGTGCACTGTTTTTTAAGTAGCAGGTCAGTGCACCGAAATTGTTATAGATATGCCACAGGGCAACGGTCAGAAAAAGGGTCATCGTCACGATATGAAGCTCGATATAGGCTTCTTTGTCGATACCCAAAAAACTCCAGTCAGACAAGAGGGCGATACGTCCTTCAGGAGCAAAAAAGAGTACCAGACCCGTAAATGCCAAGACGGTAAAGGAGAAGGCCAGCGTGAGTGATACGATCTTATAGATATGAACTTTCTCTTTCATGAAGATCCCTTTTTAACTATTATAGTGAAAATTTATAGGTTGTTGACTTTAAGCTGCGCTTTTTAAGTTCTCTGAAAAGAACCAACAGGTATGCTAAGAGAAAGTTAAACAGAGTGGTGCATGAAACGTACAGTCATAAGTTTATTGATCCTGGTTATGCCGATTTTCGGCGTTGTAGGGAAAACGGAGCTAACACAAAAAGAGCGTGAGTACCTGCAGAAGAAAAAGGTGATCACGATGTGTGTCGATCCCGAATGGATGCCTTATGAACGTATCGAAAAAGGGCAGCACATAGGGATGGCCGCAGACTATATGAAAATCATCAGTAATCTGATCAGTACGCCGATCCGCCTGGTTCCGACCAAGAGCTGGAGCGAGTCGATAAGCTGTGCCCAAAAAAGGGAGTGTGATATCTACTCTCTGGCGATGTCGACGCCGCAGAGGCGGACCTATATGGACTTTACACGCCCCTACCTCAGTATCCCCCTGGTAATCACGACACGCATCGATGAACTTTTTATCGCCGATATCACACAGGTACTGGACCGCAAACTCGGCGTCAGCAAAGGGTATGCGTTTGCGGAGCTGTTGCGCCTGAAATATCCCGCGATCAACCTTGTCGAAGTAGAAAATATCAACGAGGGGTTGACCCGGGTCGCGCAGGGTGAACTCTACGGGTTTGTCGGGACACTCTCGACGGTGGGCTATCAGTTGCAAAAAAGCTATATCGGTGAGTTGAAGGTCGCCGGAAAGTTTGATGACCGATGGGAGTTGGGTATCGGCGTCCGAAATGATGACCCGATACTTTTGGCTATATTGGACAAGGCTATCGCCTCACTGGATAGTGGCACGAAGCAGCATATATTTAATAAGTGGATCTCGGTCAAATATGATACCAGGATCGACTACACCCTTTTGTGGCAGATCGGTGCTATCCTTTTGCTCATCGTCGCTTTTCTGGTCTACAGGCAGCATGAACTGCAAAAATACAACAGCCTGTTGCAAAAGCTTTCGGTAACCGATAAACTGACCTCCCTATATAACCGTCAGAAAATCGATGAGGCACTGCATGAACAGCTGGAGCTTTACTTCCGCTATCAAAAGCCTTTTTCCGTATTGATCGCTGATGTAGATCATTTTAAACGGGTCAACGATACCTTCGGCCATCTGGTCGGGGATGAGGTGCTCAAATTTGTAGCGGACTATATCCGATCGCATTGCCGAGCTACCGATATCGTCGGCCGCTGGGGCGGTGAAGAGTTTATCATTATCTCACCGCAAACCGAACTTGAGGGGATGCGGTCTATAGCAGAGAAGATCCGTCTAGCCATTGCCGAGCATGAGTGCAGCCATGATATTACGCTGACCGTCAGTATCGGTGTGACCCAGGTCAATATCCATGATAATTTCAACTCCATCATCAAACGTGTCGATGATGCCCTGTATGACGCGAAGGAGCGGGGACGCAACTGTGTGACCGCGGTTTAGAACATTTATAAGATACGCTTAACGCGTTACAGGAAAAGGGGAGTTTTTTAAATCCTTTTCCTGAAGTGTTAAAATAGTGTTATACTAAAAAGAAATAAAAGTGGCTTAATCATGATAGAACCTCTGAAAACATCCCAACTTTTTCATGCGTGTGACGAAAATATTTTTGATTTTAAGACAACTCAAGATCTGGAACCCCTGAATGCGATTTTAGGTCAGGAGAGCGCTTTAGAAGCGGTGGCTTTTGGCACGGATATCCGGCAAGACGGATATAATCTCTACGCCATGGGACCTTCCGGAAGCGGTAAACACTCTACGATCATGACCTTTTTGGAAGAGAAAGCCTCCAAGGAGAGTACCCCCAGAGACTGGTGTTATGTCAACAACTTTGAAGACGGGCATAAGCCGATCGCACTCGATTTTCCGGCAGGCGAGGCTGCCATTTTTCAAGAGGATATCGATGAGCTGATCGAACTTCTTAAGACGATGCTTCCGGCGATCTTTGATAGTGACGAATACCGCAACGAACGGGAACTGATCAATCAAAAATACCTGACCCGGCAGGCGGAGATCTTTAACGAGTTGCAGGATGCGGCTAAAGAGTATGGGGCGTCGATCAACATCACCTCTCCCAGCAAAGTGACCTTCGTACCGGTTGTTGACGGGAAAGTGCTTTCGGCCGAAGAGTTCAAGGAGATAGACCCCAAGACAAAAGATGAGATCGCGGAGCGCATGGCGAAGTTCGAGCAGCTTGTAAAACTTCGCCTTCGCGAAGTGGGGCAGTTGAACAAGGCGGAACAAAGAGAACTCAAACAGCTTAAGCAGAAGACTACCGCCGACAGTCTGGATGCCGTGATGGGAGATCTCTTCGTCAAATACGCGGATATGGAAAAAGTCGTAGAGTATCTGAAGGCTTTGAAAAACGATATCAGCCATAATGTCCAGGACTTTATCAGTAAACCCGAAGAGATGGGGCTGCCGCAATTTATGACAGACTACTATGCCCCTTCGTTTACGCGCTATCATATCAATCTTCTGATAACGCATGATGCCAAAAACGCCGCACCGGTTATTTTTGAGGATAACCCGACACACCGTAATCTGGTCGGTACGGTCGAACACCGTTCCCAGATGGGTACTTTGGTGACCGACTTTAGTATGATCAAGCCGGGTGCTTTACATAAAGCCAACGGGGGATATCTCGTTTTAGATATGCGCAAGATCCTGATGCAGCCTTTTTCGTGGGAAGCGCTTAAACGGGTACTGCGCTCCAAAGAGATCCGTATCGAATCACTCGCCGAACAGTACTCTTTAGTCAGTACCACGACGCTTGAACCCGAAGCGATCCCCATAGATGTCAAGGTGATACTCATCGGTGAACGGATGTTTTACTATCTGCTGCATCAGTATGATCCCGAATTTAAAGAGCTCTTTAAAGTGAGTGCCGATTTCGAAGAGGATATGCCGCGCGATGACAACTCTATGGTGCAGTTTGCGCAGATGATCGGCAAAGTGGCTCAACATGAAAACCTTTTGCCGCTTAGCCGAAGTTCGGTAGCCAAAATGATCGAACACAGCTCCCGTCAGGCAGGACATGCCCATAAGGTCTCCACCCATCTGGGCACGATGGCGGACCTGTTAAAAGAGTCAGATTACTGGGCTCGCAAAGCGGGACATGATGTGATCGAACGGGAAGATGTGACAGCCGCTTTAAAAGCACAGGTCAACCGTAAAAACCGTGTCCAGAACCGATTGTATGAACAGATAGAAGAGGGGACACTGATCATCAACGTTCAGGGTGAAAGTATCGGGAATATCAACGCCCTTAGCTATATCAGTATCGGTGCCCACCAGTTCGGTGCCCCCTCCCGTATCACCGCACGTACCCGTTTGGGTAAGGGCGAGATTATCGATATCCAGCGTCAGGTCGAGATGTCGGGACCGATACACTCCAAAGGCGTTATGATCCTGTCCGCGTATCTGAGTGCCAAGTATGCTGAGGATATGCCTTTCTCGCTCTCTGCTTCGCTGGTCTTTGAACAGACCTACGGGATGATCGACGGCGACAGCGCGTCATCGACAGAAGCCTATGTCCTGTTATCGTCACTGGCAGAACTCCCTATCAAGCAAAACTTTGCCGTAACCGGTTCGGTCAACCAGTTCGGTGAAGTCCAGGCCATCGGCGGTGTCAATGAAAAGATCGAAGGCTTTTATGATATCTGTATGTATATGGACCCGCAACAAAGTTACGGCGTCATCATCCCCGAGGCGAATGTCAAGCACCTGATGCTCAAGCAGGAGATCCTGGATGCCGTAGATGCCGGAACGTTTGCTATTTATGCGGTCAAACATATCGATGAGGGTATAGAAGTCCTTACGGGTGTCCCTGCCGGCCAGGCAAACAGCCGCGGAAACTATCCCAAAGACTCAGTCAACGGAAAAGTGATCAAGCGTCTGAAAAAGTATGCCAAGGCTGTTAAAGAGGCACAAAAAAGCGCTAAGAAAGAGAAGAAAAAAGGGGATTAAAAAAAGCAGAGGTAAAAGCCGCTGCTCTTTTTATTGCTTTTATGCAAGGCTATGCCTAAGAGGCATCAGAATCCGTGCCGGAGTGTCTGGGCAGGGTGATCCGGAAGCAGGCCCCCTCATCGTGATTAAAACAGTGTAAAGAGCCCTGCATATGTTTTTCCAAAATCGTAGCCGACATATAAAGCCCCAGTCCGGTACCGTTGGAACCTTTGGTGCTGTAGTAAGGCTCCATGATATGCTCGATGATCTCTTGGGGCACGCCTCCGCCGTTATCACAGATCGTGAGTTCGATATGGTTAGGGTGCTCTTTAAGGGTGATGATGATTTTACCGCTTTTTCTTTGCTCGACGATGGCATCCTTGGCATTGTTGAGTATATTGATCAATACCTGTTGCAATTCCCCTTTGTAGGTATTGATCAAAATCCCCTTTTCACAATGAATAGTGAGATGAATATCATGACTCTCCAGGCTTTTGCCTATAAGACGTAAAGCGTTATGTATCTCCTCACATATATCGATGCCTTCCGTTTGTTTATCCGGTTTAAAGAAATCCCTGAAGTCGGTGATCGTCTGGGAAAGATAAGCTGTTTGCTGGTTAATGGTCTGGTAATAGTCTTTGATCATAGCCTCATCAAGCTTTTTCAGATCCATCTTCAGCTGGATGTTGGCTGTAATTGTGGAGATGATGGAGAGGGGCTGGCGCCATTGGTGGGCGATCATGCTGATCATCTCTCCCATAATGGCTAAACGGGATTGACGTTCGATCATGATATCTTTATGACGGATCTCCCCGATCTGCTCTTTGATGATCTCTCTCATATGCAGGTTCAGTTTTCTGACTTTACGCACGATCAAGGCATTGATCGCGATACCAAAGAGTAAAACGATCACGATAAAGATCGGTACGGCGACATAGAGTGCATTGGCACTATTGCGATACAGCACAGCCTCTTTGGTCTGTGTCATGACTACCGTATAGCGGTCGTTCAGAATATCCAAAGAGAGCTTTTTGGCATAGATGTTTTCATGGTAGTACTCGTTTTTCTCTAAGATATTTTGGGCAAACTGCGGAAACTGTTTAAAGATAGAGTACTCTTTATGGAGCTGCTTGGACCAATCATATTCCGCATTGGGGTGGATGAGAAAGTAGCCCTCTTTATCGATGAGATAGATAAGATAGTTGGCGGATTGTCTTAGATCCTCTAAGAACTCCTTCATATGCAGATTGACAATAACAATCCCTTTAAATTGCCCCTTTATATATACGGGTGAAGAGATACGAAGGGTCGGTTTGTAAGGTAGTTCTATCTTTTTGTTCTCTATATTGAGATCGATTTCCGATACCCAGGTCTGTTCTTCTGCCAGTTTTTGTGTCTCGCTGAAGTAGTAGCGATGTTTTTTGTTTTGCAGCTTATGTTGCGGAATCATATAGGCATGGATACTCTTTTCTATATTCTTATCCACCCTGATGCGCTCTTTTCCCTCTGCGTCGATGTAGCGAAGCTGCATGATCATCGGATTCACATCGGCGATGGTCAGGTAGGTATTAATAAGGTGTTTTTGCAGATTTTGGTCAAACTTTAGGTTGATATATCTATAAAGCTCCTTTTTCTGGGCCAGTGTCAAAACAAGGTGGCGTGAAGTATGAAGCAGCTTTTTGAGTTGACAGGTCTTTGTATCAAGCTCCTCATGGATATGTTTGAGATTTGTCTGGTTAAAGTCATAGAGCATACTTTTATAGATGACAAACATAGTGCTAAAAGAGATCGTTAAAATAATCAAAATGGTCAGAAAGTAGTAGCTTTTATTATAGGAGAAGAGTTCTTTCACTGCAGATCCCTTTTGTCTAATTCGCATGTGCCAAAGATTATAGCACAATAATATCTAACCGATATCATTAAGAAAAATGTTCAAAAGAAATTTAAATATTTATCTGCTCAACAACTGTAGGGTTTTTGTGTGAGTGTTAAAGTCGTTTTGGGGTTTTG
>JBFEYF010000110.1:0-7127 GCA_041562295.1 Sulfurimonadaceae bacterium | reverse complement strand
GATCATACTCTACAACCTCTTCCACAGCTTTCCTCTCTTTTATCTCTTCAAGCAAAGCACCTTGGATATAACCGAACTTCGATATGATCGTTATATCTTTTCTATCGTAGTCTGCAATAACCTTTCCTATGAGCAGTTCAGAGAGTCCGCCGGTATAATTGGTCGATGTATCGATAACCTTGATACCGTTGTCCAATGCGTAACGTAGCGCCTGTTCATGAGAAAAATTACCGTCTGCAATACGATAGGTTCCAAATCCGAGTTTCATGTTTTTTCCTAAAAAGTTAAAGGGAAGTAATAGTGAAGTATCGCAATAAAATGCGTACGTCCGCTGCTAAAGCGGACTAGGCGCAAGCGAAACTAAAGAGGGTTCCCTCTTTTAGCCTGCTGCTGTTTATATTATACTAGCTCGATAAATGCCATAGTAGTAGCATCACCACGACGGATACGTGTCTTGATGATACGAGTATAACCACCGTTACGGTCTTTATACTTTGGTCCTACTTCTGCAAGCATTTTCTTTGTAGACTCTTTACACTGAAGTTGAGCAAATACTGCACGGTGAGCATTGCTGTCACCTTTACCAGCTACAGTGATAAGCTTTTCAGCGTAGCTACGAAGCTCTTTGGCTTTTGCCAAAGTCGTTTCGATACGGCCATGCTCGACCAAAGAGATTGTTAAGTTTTTTAACAACGCTTTACGGTGAGAACTTGTACGGCTTAGTTTTCTATATCCATGTTTGTGTCTCATCACAAATTCCTTTATTTAGTCTCTAACTTCTTTTTAAACGCAGAAGCCAATTCATCACTGATCGTCTCTGAAACAGGAAAACCGAACTCAGCAATTTTCTCAGTAATCTCTTCTAAAGATTTCTTACCGAGGTTTTTAACATTTTTAAGATCATTCTCGCTCATGATAACGATTTCACCGATATGAGTGATACCGCTTCTGTCAAGACAGTTGAAGCTACGTGCACTTAGACCAAGTTCATCGATCTTTGTCATAAGCTTTTTAAGTTCAGCAGTCTCTTCAACACGCTCGATTGTCTGAGGCGCACTGACAGTGATTTCACTGTTAAATACAGCCATTTGCTGATGCATGATATTTAGAGCATCATGGAATGCATCAACAGGTGAGATCTGACCGTCTGTAATGATGTTCATGATAACTTTTTCAAAAGTCGGGTTATCTTCAACAAGAACGTTTTCGATCTGATATGTTGCCTTTTTAACCGGAGTAAAATAAGCATCCAATGCAATATAACCGTCCGGAAGTTCATCACGAATATCTTCACTTGGAACATACCCAAGACCTTGATGAACGATCACAGAGAAGTTAAGTGTGGCATCTTCGTTAAGTGTTGCCAAAAATGCGTCAGGTGTAACAACTTCAACACCCTCTGCAATAAGATCAGCACCCGTGATCTCTTTTGGACCTGTGAAAGAGTAGTTTGCAACAACTTCTTCCTCGTCACCTGTAATTTTAAAACGAAGTGACTTCAGGTTAATAATAAACTCAGAGATATCTTCTAACATCCCACGAATGCTATCGAATTCGTGAGTCGCACCTTCGATACTGATACCGATCGGTGCATACCCTTTAGAGCTGCTTAGCAAAAAGCGGCGCAGTGGGTGAGCAAGAGACACTGCGAAACCCGTTTCAAACGGATATGCAATGATATTTGCCTCAGTATCGCTGATCTGCTCTACTGAGAACTCCTGTGGGATGTATGGAGTGGTCTTGATTTTTTTCATGCTATGCTCTCTTTGTTTATTTATTATTTCGAGTAAAGCTCAACGATTAAACGCTCTTCTACCGGGATTACAACTTCTTCACGCTCAGGGTTACGAGTATAGATACCGAATACTTTATCTTTATCTACATCAACCCATGCAGCCATACCTGTCTGGTTCGTTAGCTCTAGAGCACGAACAACCTGTACATTTGCTTTTGTCTTCTCTTTGACTTCGATCTTCTGACCTGGTTTAACAGTGTAAGAAGCGATGTCAACACGCTTACCGTCTACAAGGATGTGACCGTGGTTAACAAGCTGACGCGCGTTGGCACGAGTACTTGCAAATCCCATACGGTAAACAACGTTGTCTAGACGCTGCTCGATAAGTGTAACAAGGTTAGTACCTGTATTACCCGGGCGACGTTTAGCTTCTGCAAACAGTTTACGCATCTGCTTTTCAGATAGACCGTACATGAACTTAGCTTTCTGCTTTTCACGAAGCTGAAGACCATACTCGGAAATCTTAGTACGACGCTGACCATGCTGACCTGGACCGAATGGACGTTTTTCTAGTGCAGATTTACCTGCTAAACGACGCTCACCTTTCATTGCAAGGCTTACACCAAATCTTCTTTCGATTTTTTCTACTGGACCTCTATATCTTGCCATCGTACTATCCTTATACTCTACGTCGTTTTGGAGGACGACATCCGTTGTGTGGTAATGGAGTGATATCTTTCATAAAACGTACTTTGATACCTTCAGTTGCGCCTACTGCTTTAACCGCAGTTTCACGACCTGAACCAGGACCCTGTACTTTGATACCTACTTCTTTGATACCGTGTTCTTTAGCTTTATTCAAAGCATCTTCTACTGCCATTTGCGCTGCAAAAGGCGTTGACTTTTTACTTCCCTTGAAACCTAGAGCACCAGCTGTACTCCAAGAGATAACGTTACCCATATCATCAGTAACTGTTACAGAAGTGTTGTTGAATGTTGCTGAAACGTATACAACACCGCGCGCTATGTTTTTCTTAGCGACTTTTTTACGTGCTACTTTTCTCTTAGCCATCAATCAATCCTTATAATTATGCCGCGCCGACAGTTTTCTTACGACCCTTACGAGTACGTGCATTTGTCTTAGTTTTCTGACCACGACAAGGAAGACCTCTACGGTGACGCATACCACGGTAAGAACCAAGTTCCATAAGTGCTTTGATATCCATCGCGACTTTCTTACGAAGGTCACCCTCTACCATATGGTTTTCACGGATCTCTTTAGCGATAGAAGCTGCTTCGTCTTCTGTTAGCTCGTGAGCTCTTTTGTTGTAATCAACACCTGTTGCGTCTAGGATTAGACGTGAAGTGTGTAGACCGATTCCATAGATGTATGTCAGAGCATACTCCATTCTTTTTTTGTTAGGTAAATCAACACCAGCGATACGTGCCATGAATTATCCTTGTCTCTGTTTATGTTTTGGGTTTTCACAAATTACGCGAACGATACCCTTGCGCTTGACAATTTTACATTTGTCGCACATTTTTTTAACTGACGCTCTTACTTTCATCAGGTTCTCCTAAAGATGGTTAAAACTACTGTATTAGGTTTTTATCAGACAAAAACCAGCAAATTTATGAGTCTCTTTAAACACTCATAAAAGTGCTCACTCTTACGGTTACTACAATAGTCGAACGCGAATAATATCCAATATATCATTAAGGATAGTTTAAACAATATTACTTATTTTACTATGTATGAAAAATAAACATTTTTTAGAAAAGAGTGTAGAGGTAAAACGCGGCCAGCCGCGTGGGAACTCCGCCGAGGAGAACTCAGCGTTAGCGCAGGAGAGATGAACTAAGTTCATCTTCCGTATTATTAAATAGGAAGAACGCGGATATTATCTGCCAGCTTCTCTTTTAATGCCGCTTCGATGGCAAACAGTGTCCCTGTCGTAGAAGAGGAGCATGATGAACATGCGCCAAGATAGCGGATATAGACATCGATATTCTCACCCGCATCTTTAACATCGATAATCTCCATGTTACCGCCGTCCATGATAAGAAACTGACGTACGTTTTCATCGATTACCGCATCGATTGCCTTGATCTTCTGAACCAGAGTCATCGATTTGAAATCACCGGTGATACCGGCATCGGCTGCAGCGCCCATAGCTTCCTGATCCATCTCGGCACGCGTATCACGAAGAATATCTTCAAGATACCACTCACGCTCTTCGTGGCCGCCAGGCTTGATACATGACTTACAAAAACCGCCCGCTTTTGTATAGTCCGTGATCTCTTCGATCGTCTTAAGATCATTAAGCTTGATCACCTCTTTAAGCGTCGCAAGGCTTACGCGTGCACACTCACAAACGATCAGTTCCTCTTCAAAACTTGCCGCATCGACACCCAGGTAAAGACCTGCCGCTTTTTTGATAACGTCGTAAGCCATAACCGAACAGTGCATCTTCTGTCCCGGAACCGCCGGCGTCTCCGGATCGTCACGAAGTGCCATCTCTACATCGATATTTGTGATCTTGACCGCGTCCTGTACCGTCTTACCGCGGCACAGCTCTACCATCATATCCGAACTTGCGATTGCCGTACCGCAACCAAAGCTTTTAAACTTCGCATCAACGATCGTATCGTTTGCGGGATCAACTTCCCAGTAAAGACGTACGGCATCTCCACAACTCTCCGCACCGAAATCTGCAACGATCAGCTTGTGACCGCTTGCCTGTGCCTGTTCTTCTGTTATCTCACCCTGATTTTTAGGGTTGTTCATCAACTCTGTTACTTTGTTAGAGTAAGCGTCCCATAAAGAGGCACCGATAATATCATTCTTAGCCATCTTATACTCCTTCTTCTTTTTCTTCTACTTATTAATGGTGGTGGTGCAGTTCGCACTCTTGTACTTCACCGCCCGGTGTCGGCTTGACTTTTGCGTAAGAGCTTGAGATCGAACGCAGACGGTTCACCGCATTTTTGAAATGCTCGATAACATAATCAACCTCTTCTTCCGTCGTAAAACGGCTCAGACTCAAACGAATACCCGTATGCGCCAGTTCATTATCCGCTCCGATTGCCAGCATGACCGTGTTAGCTTCCAGATCTTCAGAAGCACATGCAGAACCTGTCGATGCCCCGATAAGACCGTTGTTTAGGTCCCAAAGCATCCCTTCGCCTTCAACGCCTCTAATAGAGATAAGAATCGTATTCGGTGTACGGTTGGCACGGTCACCTACGACAAATACATCAGGAAGTTCCAAAAGAGCATCTTCCAGACGGTCACGCATTTTACGGATCTTAAATGAAGTATCCGACATATTTTTTGTCGCAAGTTCTAAGGCTTCACCCATACCTACGATCCCCGGAACATTCAGTGTACCGGAACGGCGTCCGCCCATATGCTCACCGCCATGCAGCAGCGGAGAGAGTTTTTGGGAATTTTTAATGTAAAGTCCGCCCACCCCTTTAGGTCCGTGGAACTTATGTGCAGAGAACGACATAAAGTCAACATCTACCGACTGCATATCTACAGGGATCTTTCCGACTGCCTGAACACCGTCTGTATGAAAAAGTACACCCTTCTCTTTACAGATTTTACCGATCTCTTCGATAGGGAAGATCATACCTGTTTCGTTATTGGCCCACATAATGGAAACCAGTGCCGTATTCTCTGTAATAAAGCTTTTTACTGTATGTGCCTCAACGATACCCTGGTCATTTACAGGAAGGTAGGTTACTTTGACACCGTTGTCTTCCAAAAATTTACATGTTGATAAAATAGAGGGGTGCTCAACTTCACTCACTACGATATGGTTTTTGTCCCCGTTAAGGATCTTGTCAACCCATACACTTTTTAATACCCAGTTATTGGACTCTGTTGCACATGATGTAAAAATGATATCATCATTATCCGACGCATTGATCGCAGTATAAGCCTGATCAACTGCACGGGAAAGTGCCTGGTGCGTCTTCGTACCAAATTTATGCAAAGAGTTCGGGTTACCGAACATTTCGGTAAAAAAAGGCGTCATAACTTCTACAACGCGCGGATCAACCATCGTTGTAGCATTATTATCCATATATACTTGCATTTGAACTCCTAATAGATATTGACTCTGATTATCTATAATAATGTAATTAAGACATAAATTGTCTTATTTATTGGTGAGATGATAAACTCTTTTTCGTTATAACAAGCTTAAGATATTCTTCTGTTATTTATAACTTAAACTTCTGCTAAGATAAATAGGAGTAATTTTGTCCTATTTAGGCTTTGTCCTACTGCATAAGGCCCAGAAGTGCTTCGACGCTGTTTTGAAAATCTACCTGCTCATTGGAAAACTGCTTGATAAACTGCTCCATATCCTCTTTTTTGGCCATGGCGTAATCAAGTTCCGGGTCTGTACCCTTTTGGTAGGCTCCGATGCGGATGAGCATCTCATTCTCTTTGAGTATCGAGTAGACCCTTTTAAACTTCTGTGCGGCCTGCAGATGTTCGGGGGTAATCACATCGTTCATAACACGCGAAGCGGAATTAAGAAGATGTACCGGGGGATAGATCCCCATATCGGTAAACTCCCTGGAGAGCACGATATGCCCGTCAAGGATCGAACGGGACTGGTCCGCGATAGGGTCAGACATATCATCCCCCTCTACCAGTACCGTAAAAAATGCGGTGATCGAACCTTTGCCTATCTCTTTACCCGCACGCTCCATCAATTGGGGAAGCAGGGTCAAGGATGACGGCGGGTACCCCTTGGATGTCGGCGGTTCTCCCAAAGAGAGACCGATCTCACGCTGGGCCATCGCAAAACGGGTGACACTATCCATAATAAAGAGGACATCTTCTCCCTGGGCTTTAAAATACTCCGCTACCGACATAGCTGAGAATGCTCCGTACTTTCGCATCAACGGGGAGTCATCGCTGGTTGCCACGACGATGACCGTATTTTCCAGGTTTCCGCCCAGATTCTTTTCGATAAACTCAGGCACCTCACGTCCCCGTTCTCCGATAAGCGCGACCACCTTGATCGGTGCCTGGCTTCCCCGTACGATCATCCCCATCAAAGTCGATTTACCGACACCAGAACCTGCGAAGATGCCCAGTTTCTGTCCTTTTCCACAGGTAAGCAGACCGTCGATCGATTTGACGCCGACCGAAAAAGGTTCATCGATCATACCGCGTTTAAGCGCGGGGATCGGCTTTTGGATCATCGAGACCATATCATGTGCATGGATCGGTCCCTTGCTGTCGATAGGCTGCATAAAAGGGTCGACGACACGGCCCAGAAGCTCCCTGCTCATCGGTATTTGCATACCCGACTCATTCAGGTAGATCTTGTCACCGACCGAAAAGCCCTCGGTAAAGCTAAAGGGGGTG
>JBFEYF010000109.1:0-7150 GCA_041562295.1 Sulfurimonadaceae bacterium | reverse complement strand
ATCGGAAAGATGCAAAAAGGCTTCGAATCCGTCAACATGCAGATAAAACAGTCACAAGCTAGTAAATAGTTTGCCTAGGAGAAAACCGATGAGAAACAACCTCGCTATCAATGCTTACAACCAAAACAATGTTCAGGTGGAGTCACCTCACCGTCTTATTGAGATGCTTTACGAAGGTATCTTACGCTTTAACACACAAGCAAAGAAAGCGATCACTGATGGAGACATTGAAAAACGTGTCTACTGGCTTAACCGTTCTGCTGCTATCTTTACCGAACTGATGAACGCACTTAACCTCGAAGAGGAAGGGACACTGCCTGAATACCTTCAGGGTCTTTATGCGTATCAGCTTGAACGTATCACCGAGGCAAACATGAAAAATGACAGTGAGATTATTGACTCTATCAACACTGTTGTCAGAGGTCTTTTGGACGCGTGGAGAGAAGTCAACGCCTAATGGAGTGGCTTGACACCTTCCAACTGGCTCTCATCAAAAAGGATGAAGCCGCCCTTTTACAACTTATCGATGAACTCCCCCAATTTCCAGAGCTACAGCAGATGCAAAAGGCCTCTATACTGATCGAGCAGGCTATTGAACTTTTTAAAGAGAAAAAAGAGACATCAGCTAGCGAAATGAGAAAAATCAAGCAGGCGAAAGCCTATTTAGAGAGCTGATTCCCTACCTTTCCCCCTTTCCTTCGCCTGTAAAAGCTAATTTTATGCTTAAAATCGATATAATCCACCTAAATCAAAAAATTTTATTACGGAACAAAGCCCCAAAGTATGGAAAATATCAGTTACTTGGACCTTATTGTAGCCTCATTGATCCTTTTACTAGGACTTAAGGGTATTATCAACGGTTTTTTCAAAGAGTTCTTCGGTATGGTCGGCATCGTCGGCGGTATCTTCGTCGGTTCCAATGTCGGTCCGAAACTGGGTGCATGGGTTGACAGCCTTATTTTCCACTTTGAAAACGACTCCGCAATCGCCTTTACAGGTTTCATTATCATCCTGGCAACTTTTTGGCTGGGGATGACCTACATCGGCCACCTCTTTTCCAAGCTCAGTGTACGCAGCGGTATGGGACCTCTGGATAAGATCTTCGGGTTTGTCCTGGGGGCGGGTAAGATCTTCTTTATCTTTGCCGTCATCGTCTACGCACTCTCCAGCGTCAACATCATCAAAAAAAGTCTCGACCCTGTATTTGAGAAAAGTATGCTCTACCCGGTACTTTATGCCGTGGGCAGTGTCGTCATACAGATTGATCCCAACCGTATCCAAGAAAAGATCGAAGATCAGGCCGAAGATCGCGTAGAGTCTTTGCTGGATGAGTTGACAACCCCATAAAGGAGCTGTATTGAGCGATACTACTATTTCTGAACCGACTGTAACTTATGACAAGCTTCTTGAGGAGTTCAAAGAGCTTCTGAAACGCAACAATCTTAAGTACACCAAGCAACGAGAAATAATTTTAGAATCTCTCTACAGCAATGATGAGCACCTTACACCCGAGCTCTTACATGACCTTATCCAGGACAAGTTTCCTGATATCAAAATCGGTATCGCGACGGTTTACAGAACCCTCTCCCTATTGGAGGAGTCCAAGATGGTCACCTCACTCTCCTTCGGGGCCCAGGGGAAAAAGTATGAGCTGGATACCAAAGAGCACCATGACCATATGATCTGTACCTCTTGCGGTACAATCATCGAGTTTGTGGATCATGATATCGAAAGGCTGCAAGAAGAGGTAGCCAAAAAGAACAACTTTAAAATTACTACACACTCCATGCAGATTTACGGCCTGTGTCAGGCATGTCAAGCAAAATAAAGGAATAGATTGATTTTTGATAACCTATATGTACAACAACGTATCGAAAAAGCACAAAAGCTTAAGGAGATGGGTCTTAACCCCTATGCCAATAACTCTAAGCGCAATACGACGGTTGCCAAGTTCCTAAACGTCAACAGCGACGTGGCCGAGATGGAGGACAAGCGTGCCGAGACACGTCACTATACGGTAGCGGGACGTATCAAGCTTTACCGCCTGATGGGTAAAGCAAGCTTTTTAAAGATCGAAGATGAGAGCGGCATGCTACAGATCTATGTCGCACGTGACAATCTGGCCGAAGGTTTTTACAACGAGATCAAAAAGCTGATGGAAGTGGGTGACATCATCGAAGTGAGCGGATTCCCGTTTGTAACCCAGCACGGTGAACTCTCACTGAATGTCCAGGATCTAAAGATCCTGACCAAAGCGATTGCACCGCTGCCGGAGAAATTTCACGGTATCCAGGATAAAGAGCTTCGCTACCGTCAGCGCTATCTGGACCTGATCATGAACGCAGAGGTACGTAAAACGTTCCATATCCGTTCCAAAGTTATCTCGCTGATCCGCCGTTTCTTTGAAGACAAAGGGTTCTTGGAAGTAGAAACTCCGATGATGCACCCGATTGCGGGCGGTGCCAATGCCCGTCCTTTTGTGACACACCATAATGCACTGGGTATCGACAGATATCTGCGTATCGCACCGGAACTCTACCTTAAACGTCTTATCGTAGGAGGGTTTGAAGCGGTATTTGAGATCAACCGAAACTTTAGAAACGAAGGTATGGATGCGACGCACAACCCGGAGTTTACCTCAATCGAGTTCTACTGGGCCTATAAGACCTATAAAGATCTTATCGAGATCACCAAAGAGCTTTTTGAGTACCTTTTTGACCACCTGAACCTGCCGACACTTCTTCCTTACGGAGATCTGGAGATCGACTTTAGCCAGTTCAAAGAGATCGGCCTGGTCGACTCTCTGACCGAGATCGGGGGCGTACCGGCGGATATCACCAAAGATCGTGAAAAGATCATTGCGTATCTTAAAGAGAAGAGTATCGACGTCAATGAGAAGATGAATCTCGGCCAGCTTCAGGGTGAACTGTTTGACGAGTTTGTCGAAGCCAAGCTGATCAACCCGACCTTTATCACCGACTATCCCGTAGAGATCTCGCCTTTGGCACGCCGAAGTGATGAATTTCCTGAGATCACAGAGCGCTTTGAGCTCTTTATCGCCGGTAAAGAGATCGCCAACGCCTTTAGTGAGCTTAACGACCCGATCGACCAGTATGAGCGTTTTAAAGGTCAACTGGAAGCCAAGGATGCCGGTGACGATGAGGCCCATGAGATGGATGAGGACTTTGTCAGTGCCCTATCTTACGGTATGGCCCCGACTGCCGGTCAGGGCATCGGGATCGACCGCCTGGTTATGATGCTGACCAACCAGCACACCATCCGTGATGTACTGCTTTTCCCGGCTATGAAACCGCTGCACTCGCATGCCCAAGAACAAGAAGATGAAACTAATCAAGAGGAGAAATAGAAGATGAGTTTTTTACAAGAATTTGACAAAGAGGTCTTTGATCTATGCCAAGAGGAGCTTGAGCGTCAGACAGACCACCTGGAGATGATCGCATCAGAAAACTTTACCCTGCCTGCTGTTATGGAAGCTATGGGTTCGGTTTTTACGAACAAATATGCCGAAGGGTACCCGGCTAAACGCTACTACGGCGGTTGTGAATATGCCGACGGTGTCGAGCAGCTGGCTATTGACCGTGCCTGCGAACTTTTCAACTGTAAGTTTGCCAACGTGCAGCCGCACTCCGGATCCCAGGCTAACGGTGCTGTCTATGCGGCACTGCTACAGGCGGGTGACAAACTACTGGGTATGGACCTTTCTCACGGCGGTCACCTGACTCACGGTAGCAAAGTAAGCTTTTCCGGTAAGAACTACCACTCGTTCACGTACGGTGTCGAGATGGACGGCCGTATCAACTACGAGCGTGTTATGGATATCGCGAAGATCGTTCAGCCGAAAATCATCGTCTGCGGTGCCTCCGCTTATGCACGTGAGATCGATTTCAAAAAGTTTAAAGAGATCGCTGATGAAGTGGGCGCTATCCTTTTTGCCGATATCGCACACATCGCGGGTCTGGTAGCTGCGGGTGAACACCCTAGCCCATTCCCGTATGCGGATGTCGTTACGACAACAACACACAAAACACTTGCAGGTCCTCGCGGCGGTATGATCATGACCAATGACGAAGATATTGCCAAAAAGATCAACTCTGCGATCTTCCCGGGTCTCCAAGGCGGTCCTTTGGTACACGTTATCGCAGCCAAAGCGGTAGGTTTTAAATACAACCTCTCTGATGAGTGGAAAGCGTATGCCAAGCAGGTCAAAGCCAATGCCAAAGTCTTGGCAGAGGTACTGATCTCACGCGGTTACGATGTCGTCAGCGACGGTACGGACAACCACCTGGTACTGGTATCTTTCCTAAACAAAGATTTTTCCGGTAAAGATGCCGATGCGGCACTGGGCCGTGCAGGTATTACGGTCAACAAGAACACCGTTCCGGGTGAGACACGTTCGCCGTTTGTCACTTCCGGTATCCGTATCGGTAGCCCGGCTCTCACCTCTCGCGGTATGAAAGAGGGTGAGTTTGAGATTATTGCCAATAAAATCGCTGATGTTTTAGACGATATTAACAATGAAGCGAAACAGGCAGAGATCAAAGAGGAGCTTACGACACTGGCTCGTAACTTCGTTATCTATAACCAAGCAACCTATTAAGAAGGCTATGCCATGAACCCGACCGACTTGAAACTGATCAAGATGATCACAGACCACTACTGGATTAAACGTGATGAAGTTGTCAGCAAGATCGAGTTCAATGGCAGGACTTTTTTTAATAAGTTTGAGCGTGTTGACAAACTGCTTACTTCGTCAGTGATCAACCAGCACCTCAAAGGGGAGATCGAGATCGCCCACTCCCTTATCAACAAACATGACAAAGTTGAAAATATCGTCATCGACTATAACGGTCGTGACCCTGAACGCTTTTACCATAAGGCACAGTTAATGCTTAGAGAGGACGGGTTTATTAACTTTACCGCCTATAAGAGCAAGACTGAAGGTCATCTGCATCTTTATATCCATAAAGGGCATACGACGCTGCAGGAAGCCTATCAGTTAGGAAAAAAGATCTCCATGAAACTGGCGCAAAAGCAGCCTAAACAGTGGAGAGTCTTTCCCAATAACGATATGCCTTTGGAATATCAAATCTTAGCTCTTCCCTATGAAGTCTTCGCCAAAGAGCGCGGTGCTTCATGGTCAAAACATATGTAAGGATCATCTATGGCAGATACGAAAAGTGAACTGAACGACATCATCTTAAATAAAGGTACCAACAGCTTCTCAGGCTTTAAAAAGGTCCTGCTGGCAGTAGCGAGTTTTGCTGTTTTACTGATTATCGTCATTGTAATCATGAGTTCTTTGAACAAAGATGATAAAAAAGATCTTTCCAAGACCATTCTTCCGCCGGAACCGACGGTCGTAGAGGACGAGAAGAGCAAGCTTTTCCAATCTGTCGATATCCTCGAAGAGAAGGGTGATGATGAGCAAAAACGTCTCGAGGCGATTGCCAACGAGATCAAAAACAAGACCCTCAATAAAGAGCAGGACCAACAGATACCTGTTGTAGATGAGACAAAGAGTGATACTAAGGTCGCCAACGACGTCACTACGATCGCCGACCCTTACGAAAATGTCAAAAAAGAGCCGGTAAAAGAGCCTAAAGTCGAACCCAAAAAAGAGGTAGTCAAGACAGAACCCAAAAAAGAGGTTAAAAAAGAGCCTAAGCTGAAGCAGGGAACCTGGTATGTTCAAGTCGGCTCCTTTGCCCACACCAACCCGAATAAACGGTTGATTAAAAAGATCAAAACTCTGGGTTACAGCCATAAGCAGTACAAGATCGTGATCAAAGGCAAAGAGATGACAAAACTCCTGATCGGTCCCTATTCGACCTACAAAGAGGCACAAAAAGCGAAGCCACAGATCAAAAAGACGATCAATCCCGAAGCATTTGTCTATCAGGTGGCACAGTGATCTACGCGCATCAGTTTTTGCTAGACCAGTTCAGCCCTATTGCCATCTATGATCATCTGAAAAAATATTTCAATGAAGAGATCACCTTTTTATTTGAGAGTGCGGCCAGTTGTGAAGGCAACTACTCTTTTATCTCTATCGGCGCTTTGGAACACCTGCAGTACAAAGATAACATCACCCGCTATACCGATGCTGAGGGAGTCGTCAAAGAGCTTGATGAATCACCTTTTGCGTTTTTAAAAACCTATTATAAGAACATCGATTTTTCGGCCTACCAAAAACAGGCCCAGGAACTGAAAGTCGGCTATGTTGACGGTTTTATCGGTATGATCGGTTACGATGCCGTCAAAGTGTTCGAGCCCAAACTTCACAATGTCATGGACGGGCTTAAAGACACCCTGAACATCCCGGATATCGACCTTATCCGGCCGAAATTCACCCTGGTCTTTTCCCATAAAGAGCAGACTGTCACCCTGCTCTCCCCTTTGGAGTCTCTTTATAAGCAGTTTGATGCGATAGAAAAGCTTTTAAAAAGCAACTACGACTACATCCCTTTAAAGCACTACAGTGATGAAGATGAGGGAAGTTTCGCTTTTGACAAGGCGACCTTTTTTGAGATGGTGCGCAAATCCAAGGAGATGATACGTTCGGGGGATGTCTTTCAAATCCTGATGGCCAACCGCTACACCAAAAAGTGTGATATCGACCCTTTCAGTTTTTACAGGGTGCTGCGCTCCAAGAACCCCTCCCCCTATATGTTCTTGATGCAGTATGAAGACTATAACATCGTCGGCAGTTCTCCCGAGGTGATGGTCGGGCTTAAAAACGGTGAGATCCTGCTTCGTCCGATTGCCGGAACGCGTAAACGCGGTACGACGGTACACAGAGATCACGAACTGGAAGTCGAACTGCTTAACGACCCCAAAGAGCGAAGTGAACACATTATGCTCGTGGACCTGGGTCGTAACGATGTCGGTCGGGTCGCCAAAGCCGGAACGGTTCAGGTCAGTGATCTGATGCGAATAGAGCGATACTCCCATGTCATGCATATGGTATCGGATGTCGTAGCCCGGCTTGATGACGAAAAAGATATGTTCGATCTTTTTGCCGCCACCTTTACCGCCGGGACCATGACCGGTGCACCGAAGTTTCGTGCCATGGAGCTTATCGCGGAGTTTGAAGGGATCAAACGCAGTTTCTACAGCGGCAGTATCGCCT
>JBFEYF010000108.1:0-7200 GCA_041562295.1 Sulfurimonadaceae bacterium | reverse complement strand
ACTCATCCAAAGAAACTAACCGTTCCTTCCGACACCGATCGCAAAAAATAGCAACCTTCCCACTCATACCAGCAAAAGCTCCCTGCCCCAAAACACCCTGACTACTCCGAAAAGACACCCAAACCACAGGGTCTGAAACAGATGATAAACAAGCTCGCAGAAGAAGGTGGTTTTCACCGTTTCAGGTATCAGATAGGTTTTTCTTTGGATTTTCAAATAAAACTTACAAAAAAAGCTATCACATTATCGCAAAGAGAGCGCTGCCCGAGGGACGACAAGACGGGGCAGCGCGAATTCATAGGCAAACGAATCCCTATCTAAACAGGAACGACGACACTGTGTGCCGCTAACAGAAGTTAGCGCACTAAGTCGAAGAAGATATCTCCCTTAAAAGGTGAGCAACCTCACGTTTTACGGGAGTAAAATCACATCAATGATAAAACGTCCTTTGACTTAGCGCACTAAGTCAATGAAGTAATCTGTCGATGCGATACCTTTGGTCTCTTCATCCAACGGGTCAAGAACTTTTTTCGTGATCCACGTAAGAAGGTTAAGAGCTCCGTCGTAACCGCTGATCGAGTAGCGGTGCAGGTGGTCATGAGATCTACCGGTTCTGTGAAGAGCAGACTTCTCATAGCCCAAAGGTCTTTACCTGCCCAAACGTTCAGGTCATCTTTGGCCCTACTCGTGTCAAGAAGCTCTCTCATCTCCGCTTCCCAGCCGTTAGGTGCATTGTGGCACAGTACGTGAGTCGGTGCTGCACCCATCTCTAGTAGGAAAGAGACCATACCCAGCAGTGCGTTAACGGGTCGCGTCGCCTTTCATGTCATACATCTCTTTGTCGGCATGCTCCATAAGTGTTTTCAAATCCAGCCCGTCTTCGGGGTAGATACTGATCCCCACACTCGCCCCGATCTCGATACGGTGCTCATCGATCTCTATCGTTTTGCCAAGTCCTTTGAGCACCTTTTGGGCGATATCTTCGGCACGTTTGCGGTTATCCAGCGACTCCAGAAGGATGATAAACTCATCTCCGCCGATACGTGCGACCGTATCGCTTTTACGGATATGGGCATTCAGCCTTGAGGCCACCTCTTTAAGCAGACGGTCCCCGACCTCGTGCCCGTAGGTGTCATTGACCGGTTTGAACTTATCCAGGTCAAAAAAGAGCAGCGCAAAATGTTTGCCTTTGTCGGCACACCGTGCGATCGCCGATTCAAGCTGGTGTTCCAGGTGAGTGCGGTTGTACAGGCCTGTCAGGGTATCATGGTTGGCCAGTTCAGAAAGCTGCTCCTCGCGCGCTTTGCGTTCGGTGATATCAAAAAGGACCAGCACATAGTGGGTTGCCACCCCGCTAGGGTCTTTGACACTGCTGATCGTCAGGTGTACAGGGAAAAGAAGCTTCTCTTTGGTATGGTCTATCAGATCCCCCTGCCAAAACCCTTTATATTGAAGTTCTTCATAGATCTCTTCGTGACGTGTATCATCGGACTGCAGTATCGTCGGTTTGCGTCCCAACAGCTCTTTGGCACTAAATCCGTTCATATCGGTCACCGCCTTATTGACAGAGATGACATTGAAGCGGCTGTCTGTGATGATAATACCGTCGTGGCTGACATCAAAGACCGCCGCGGCAAGTTTGAGCTGCTCTTCCTGGTACTTCTTCTCTCTAAGGTCTACAAAAAAGGCGATCCCTCTTTCGTTGCCGGCATCGACCATGGAAGCCCCCAGGTAGACGGGAACCGACTCGCCGGATGCACACAGCAGCTCCTTTTCGTAAGGGCTGCAGCTTCCAAACTGCATCAGTTCGTCAATCGCCTGGGCATCACGGGAACGGTAAGACAACGGCGTCAGACTGCGCCAGTTCAACCCACCCGCTTCCAACTCATGGGATGTATACCCGAGCATATTGAGAAAATAGCTGTTTGCGTCTTCGATAGTGCCGTCCAGGTGCCACGATATGATCCCCAGGGTGTTGGAGTCATAAAGACTGCGAAAACGGGATTCACTCATCCGCAACTGCCGCTCCGCTTTGGCGATACCTTTGATGATCTGGCGGCTGATCCAAAGTGCACTGCCGACAAAAAGCAGCAAAATCGCGATGGATACCATCCATATGGTACGCTTCACCCAGCGTGCCCCCTCTGCCAACACCCGGGAGAAACGGGTTTCCAGCAGGTAAAGATCCCCGTTGAGAAGATAAAGCTGCCCACGCAGTCGCTCCAGTATCTTCTCATCATGACGCCTGACGGCCTCCTGCATCTCTGATGCCAAAAAGCGCAGATTCTCGATCTTCAGATCCGCCTTTTGCCATATATCGATCGCCTCTTTGAGATAGGATATCTGTTTGAAATTGAGATAGAACCAGATCATCGCATCGATATCTTCGACACTGTTTTGCCCCTCCTTAAACCCCTCGAAAGCCCGCTTATAATCGACAGGCTCCGACTCCATGGCCAAGCGGGCATTGCGGTCGCCTATAGTGACTTTGATCGTCTCAAAAAAAGCGTGATAATCTTCGCTGCGGTGCGAAAAAGAGTAGCGGTCCAAATAGATGACGGCATCCTTTTGGGCTTTGGCCCACAAACCCTCCCCGAGGATATAAGAACGTACCCCGTCAAAGACTCTTCCCTGAAAATAGATGATGGTAAGCAGGATCAACGAGATAAACAAAAAAAGCAGAATGATATAGACAACTTTGATTCCGATTGTCCGTCCCCATACTATTTTTATGATCTTTTCCATCTTCCCGTTTTCCCCTTCTCTCTACCCAGGATACGCAGTGCTCTTTTCATTATACTCCTACTTTTTCATCAAGTCAAACATCTTTTCACTGTTTTTGTAAGCTTCTGCTAGAATGGATCATGCACCCTTTTGACAAAAGCTGAAAAAGGGGGCCTCATGCGTGTTGCCCTACCCGCTTATAGTGACGGACAGATGTATCACAGTAATCCCTGCGACGCGATTTGCGACACTTTGGACCACAAGCTGGGTCATTATGCGATCGTCGAAGCGCTTCAGGGGTGTGACTATCTGCTGGTTCACAACTGCTGTAAGCGCACCAGGCATTCGCTGGAGGTGGCAGGGATCAAGATCTTTACGATCCCCGGTTTTATCAAGCAGCCCAGCCTGGCAGTTAAGCATTTCATCGTGGCTGACTACTTGGCAAAACACAAAAAGAGCTGTAGGAGTGGATAACGGGGAGCCCCAAGGCTCCTCTTATGTTGTTTAAAGTAGTTGGGGAAGAAGTTTCAGGTAGATCGCTTCTTCAAGTTTTTTCATATCGTAACTGATCGTTTCAGCCGATACGTAATCACTCTCTTGCACCCTGGCGATACGCATATCATTGGCCGAGAGGTCGACTGAGATCGTCACCTCACTCTCTATCGTATCACCGATCGCTTCCATACCGTTGATCTCACTTTCGAACACTTTTGTCAGTTGCAGTTTTGTCGGAGTGATAGCATCGACACTCCAGCCTGTCGTTGCCGCCGCTTTATGGACAGCAGATTGGATCATCTCACTCTTCACCGAGCTGTTAAAACGCTTTTCAATCGCGGATTCAGGCTGTGCAGCCATAACCTGTGTAGCCAATAGACCAGAGATCAGTAGTGTTGTGATTGCAGTTTTCATAGTTTTCCTTTTTAGAGTTTTTTGTTGCAATATATAAGGGTTGGGGTTGAAAAACTATGCTGCTTGGGGAGGACGAAGAAGCTCTAAATAGAGCCGGAACGCACGGTATCGATGCGCAGATGAAACTTTTGAAAATGTCGATTGTTCGATATGGACCACTTTTGCACAGTGCACGGTCGTATCGACCACAGGTTCTTCTGCACCGGAATTGGTCTCGTTCACATTTTCTATCGCGACACTGATCTCTGTATCGTTTCCTGATTGAGAAAACTCCATAGAGAGTGTTACAGTAAACAGTACGGCCAACATGGTCATAACAAACAGTCTCATTTTCATACGAAAATTGTACTTTGTAAATGTAAACCGTACGTAAATGTTTTCTTCAAAGAAGAATAATTATTTTATCTACTTCTATCCCATAATGATTATCTCTTTGAGCATGGAAACTGCGGCTCCAGTTTGATATCTACCGCCTTGACAAGCAGGGTCACATCATCCCCTTTTTCGATCTGCATACGTTTGAGTGCTTCGGTCGTGATCAAAGCGGACACCTTGCCGCATGGGGTCTGAGAGGCATTAAAAAACAGAGAGGTTGACCGTATCTCTATGACTCCCGATACGGGCGATCTTACAACAGTCTCAATGGATGACGCGCAAAACCGTTCATTGACGATTCAGGAGATCATCACTCCGGAGATGGAGGCGATCAGAAGTATGATCACGCAGACCGAACGCCTGCCCAGGGAGTATGACGCTTTTTGCGACTATGATGCCCCGATGTCAGATCGGCTGATCTTCTCTATCAAGTAACCGCGATCTCAATTGACAAGCGCTTCCCGATAGATTACAATAACTTATACCAAGGAGAAGCTCTCATGCAGATCGATTTTCACCATACCGTCACCTATGTCGTAGCCCGAATCGCGGGGTTTGACCACCAAAGAGCCCATACGATAGCCTATGCGGCCCAGTATGTCGATGACGCGACCAATGCGGGGGCTATCACCTTTAAAAACCGGGCGATGTACTACCGTATCGCTTCGGCACATAAGATGATCGACTATGACAATTTCGTAGCCCTGGCCAACCACCAGGTCTGGATCCCCTTTCATTTTCTTCCGGGTAACGACGGCCTGGCCAAGGGACAAAACCCTGATAAGAGCTTTATCCACAAGATCATCTGCAGACCCGACAGCCCGGTCGCACAGGATATGCTCAAAGCGTGTCTGGATGACAGGGACAAACCCTATGCCCTGCACCGCCTGGGTATCACCCTGCATGTCTATGCCGATACCTGGGCCCATCAGGGTTTTGCCGGTGTCAACCATGAGGTCAACCAGGTAAGCAAGCTGGTTTTGGAAAACGGCACCAAACGGCGGCACCATCTGGCAAGAAAGATCAAGAAGTTTCTCTTTTACCGTCTGCAGCGCCTTTTAAAGACCTTTCCCCTGGGTCACGGTCCCGCCATGGACTGTCCCGACCGCCCCTATTTGAAATGGAGCTACATTAACGGGCTGGGAGAGTCTGTACAAAGGGATAATACCGAGATCTTTTTGGAAGCTGTCCAAAAGATGTTTTCCTTTTTGCGACACTATAAAGAGGCGCTGGGTGAGACCCCGGTTGAGCACTTTCCCTCAAAAGATCTTGAACGGATCCGGCACTGTTTTGAGAACTTCAAAGAGGATGAGGGTGAAGTGCGGCATCAAAAATGGCTTAAACTGATCGAAACGGGGAGTTTCACTTTTGGAGCACAAAAGCTGGAGTATGTGGCTAAAGGCAAAGGCTCATGGAAATATGATATTCTAAAAACAGAAAAAACGTCTGATTCACTCTGGGACCGGTTTGATTATTCCCCTGCATTCTTAACCAGTGACTGGAAGCTTTTTCATGATGCGCTGCAGGCCCACCGTTTCGAACTGCTGCACGACATCCTGCCCGCTTACGGGATCAGTGCCGCCTGATAAGCTATCCTATAATTTAAGCCGCAGCAGGTATTCAATGGTTGCAGCCAACTCTTTTTTGTCATCAATATCCGCCAATTTCTTGCGGTGCAGCATATCTTCTACCTTGTGTGCGTCACTGAGCTTATTGAGATCATATCGGTTCATAAAATCTTCAATAAACGACAACACCTCAAAACCGTTCTCCCTATCGAGCTTACTGCTTTCACTCGGCTTATCATCTTCCCATGTGTAGGTGTATTTAAGCCTTTGAAGGTTCTCTTTAGCAAGCTTGATAAGCATACTGACTCCTGCATTCATAATGATTATATTCTATCACTTGATCGTAGATTTAAACCTTATTCATCCGTATAACGCTGTTACGCCCCATACTTTTAGCCTGATAAAGAGCCTTATCCGCACGCAATATCAGATCATCTATTTTGTTATCTTCGTCAAAAACCAGTGTGCTGACCCCGGCACTGACGGTAAAACCGGTCAGCCCCTTTTCGGTTTTGATACTCAGTGTCTCACATACATTTCTAATCTGTTCTGCGACATTAAAAGCGGCATCCAGGTCTGTATTTGGACAGACCAAGATAAACTCTTCTCCCCCGATTCTTGCAGCGATATCGGATCTCCTTCCTTGCTTGAGTTGATCTGCAAAGAGCGTAATAACACTATCTCCCACACCATGTCCATAGGTATCATTGATGTTTTTAAACTCGTCGATATCGAACATGATCAGGCTTAACGGACTCTTTTCCCGTTTGGCAAGGCCGATAAGCTTGCTACTGTACTCAAAAAGAGAACGTCTGTTATAGAGATTGGTCAGGGCATCTTTGCTGGCAAGATCTTCCAAGGCATTTTTTGCGTTTTCAAGCTGTCGTGTTCTTAGCCGTACCTGTACATCAAGCTCTTTATTCGCCTGTTCAATGAGCAGGAGCTTCTCTTTTTGCAGCAGTTTGATACGGTAAGCCAAAGCCAAGGCAAAAAAGATCATCTCCCCGAAAGAACCGAGGATAATACCGTAACGGGTTAAGAGGTTAAATTCCAGTATCCCGTAAGCGGCCAGAGCGAAAAGGGTCCCCATAGACAAAAAGCTGAATTGCGCTATCAAAAAATAGATCGCGATCTTGTTACCCTCTTTATAGCTTTTGTAGCCGATCCAAAGCAGGAAAGGCAAAAGAAGTGATGACACCGTATTCATAATAAAGAGCGCCCGTCCCGGATCCACAAGCATACCCAGGGCCAAGACGATATAAAGCAGTGCTGCCGCTATTAATATCTTGTTATAGTGTTCTAGCCGACCCTTGAGATCTAAAAGTGCCCGGGTAAAAAGAAATAAAAAGGCTTGAAAGATAGGGATCACCATCGAGAGAGTATAAAAACTTCGTGTCGAACTAAAGTGGTCAAACGGGAAGATTCCAATAGACAGCATCTGCCATGCGGCAAAACCGCTGACAAAAAATATGTAGTATAAATAGGCACTATCT
This sequence comes from Sulfurimonadaceae bacterium, assembly GCA_041562295.1. Taxonomy (GTDB): domain Bacteria; phylum Campylobacterota; class Campylobacteria; order Campylobacterales; family Sulfurimonadaceae; genus JBFEYF01. The sequence continues at coordinate 131 of JBFEYF010000108.1, read as the reverse complement.
TTGATAAAAAAGAAAATACCGAGATTGTATAAAACCAGCGCCAGGACAGCCCCTAAAAACATCATATGCATAAGCTCTACTTTGTAGGTAAACGCTTGTTTGTCGATCTCTGTGTACAGATGTATCGCTGT
>JBFEYF010000107.1:0-7268 GCA_041562295.1 Sulfurimonadaceae bacterium | reverse complement strand
TTGGAAGGGAAAAAGAGCTGCTTTAAAGCGTTTCATGACGAGCCGATCTGGCTGGAGCTGAGAGAACAGGTCTTTGAATCGCGCAAGCACCTCTATATCCATGCCGACAGTGAAGACTCCGAGGAGATCTTCGCCCATGAGCGTCTGGCGATCGCCAAAGGGCTGGTGGCGGAGACCGTCACGTTCGACAAGAAGATGCCCAAGACCCTGACCGAGCGGATCGATCATGTCCTGATCCACAGATACTTCGGTATCCCGATCTTCCTCTTTTTTATGTGGGCACTGTTCCAGATCACCTTTGAGGTGGGATCGATCCCGATGGATTGGATCGATGCGGGCTTTATCGCCCTTGGGGAGAGTATAGGAGCTCATATATCCAGTGACTGGGTACGTTCCCTTGTCGTTGACGGTATGATCGCCGGTGTCGGTGCCGTCGTGATGTTTTTGCCCAATATCGTTATTCTCTTTTTGGGTATCGCCCTGTTGGAAACTACGGGTTATATGTCCCGGGTCGCCTTTATGCTGGACGGTTTTTTCCACCAGTTCGGGCTTCACGGCAAGTCGTTTATCCCGCTGGTGACGGGCTTTGGATGTTCGGTACCGGCTTATATGTCGGCGCGTATCTTAAAAAGCAGACGGGACCGTCTGTTGACCCTTTTTATCATCGGGTTTATGTCCTGCGGAGCCAAACTCCCGATCTATGTACTTTTTGCGGCAGCTTTTTTCGAACCGAGCCAGGCGGGTAACGTTCTTTTTATCATCTATATTATCGGGGCGATCCTGGGACTGATTTCGGCGAAGATCCTTAAAAAGTTTGTCTTTAAAGGGGGCGATGAGCCTTTTGTCATGGAGATGCCCAAATACCGTATGCCTTCGATGAAACTGATCTGGCATACGGTCAGTACCAAGGCGTGGATGTACCTGCAAAAAGCGGGTACCTATATCCTGGCGGCTTCGGTGCTGATCTGGTTCGCTTCCAACTATCCCAAAAATGAGGTGCTCGAATCCTCTTACGCGGTACAGATCGAAGCGGCCAAGAGTGCAGCTGATAAGACGAAACTCGAAAACGAGCTGCTTCAAAAAGAGCTGGAAAACAGCTATCTGGGGATGATCGGCAAGTTCACCGAACCGGTCTTCTTGCCTATCGGGATGGACTGGAAGATGACGGTAGCCCTGGAGACGGGCCTGGCTGCCAAAGAGGTCGTTGTCGCGACATTGGGTATTTTGTACTCTTTGGGTGACGAGCAGGCTGAAGACAGCGAAAGTCTGGCCCAGCAGATCCGTAAAAACTTTACACCGGCATCGGCTGCGGCCTTTATCATCTTTGTGATCATCTATCTTCCCTGTCTGGCGGCATCGGCTGTCTTTACCAAGGAAGCGGGCGGTATCCGGTATCTGGGGTATCTTTTCATCTTTACGACGCTGACGGCCTACTTCCTGGCATTTTTGACCTACCACCTGGTCAGTGCGTTGACTTAAAGAGCCATCCTTGGCTCTTGCCCCAGCTGCGCGTTTGGGCAGAATACTTCAAACCCCTTTAACTTTTTTTTGCTATATTTTCTAACAATTTACACATAGGTAAAACAGCATGACTCCGATTGCCCTGCAAGAGACTTTACAAGCCCTTATCAACCAAAAACAGCCCGCCTTTGTCTGGGGGCCTCCGGGGATCGGTAAATCATCCATCGTCAAGGAGATCGCCAAGGAGCAGGGGATCGGCTTTATCGATCTGCGCTTGACGCTTTTGGACCCTACGGATCTTAAAGGTATCCCCTTTTTGAAAAAAGAGCAGGCGATCTGGGCGACCCCCAGTTTCCTGCCCCAGGCTGACGCTATCGGCGGGATCCTTTTTCTGGATGAGCTCAACTCCGCGCCCCCGTCGGTACAGGCGGCAGCCTATCAGCTGATTTTGGACCGAAGGGTAGGGGAGTATACCCTGCCTGATAACTGGGCGATCGTCGCCGCGGGCAACCGTGAAAGCGACCGCGGAGTGACCCACAAGATGCCCTCTCCCTTGGCGAACCGCTTTGTCCACTTCGATATGGATATATCGATGGATGATTGGCGCCGCTGGGCCTATAAACAGGGTGTGAATGACAGCATCATCTCCTTCTTGGGGCTGCGTCCCGATGCCCTTTTTTCCTTTGATGCCAAAAGTGGGGAGAAGTCGTTTCCTACCCCGCGCTCATGGGAGTTTGTCAATAATATCCTCAAATCGAAGCTCAAAGAGGCCTATCTCTTTGATGCGGTCAAAGGGGCGATCGGAGAGAAGACGGCAGCCGACTTTCTGGCCTATAAAAAAGAGGTCGGAGCCTTGCCTGTATTGTTGGAGGTCTTTGACGGAAAGTGTTCACACTATCCCAAAGAACCAGCCGCTTTGCATGTCACCAGCTCGGTACTGATCAGCAACGCGTTGCGCAATCCGGACAAGATACGTCTGAACAACCTGCTTCGCTACACCCTGGAGTTGGAACCGGAGTTTGCGATCATGATCGTCAGAGACCTGCAGGCGCAAGGGGTCCGTTTCGACCGACTGGAAGCGTGGCGGGAGTGGACCCAGAAATTTGCCCATCTGATGGGATAGGGTAAACGGTGCTGGACGAAAAACTGACACGGGCCAAAGTCGCTTTGATGATGGACAAACCCTATTTCGGCATGATGAGTTCCCATCTGCAGGTGGAGTTGAGTGAGAATCAGGAGAGCTTTCTTAGCGACGGGGAGAGACTCTATATCAATGATGAGTATCTTGCCGATTTGAATGTCGAAGAGACCCAGTTTATCCTCTCCAACGCGGCCATGCACCGGCTGTTGGATCACCGCTCGCGCCAAAGCGGCAAGATGGGGTGGCTGTGGCAGCTGGCGACCGACTATGCGATCAATGCGATGCTGGTACAAAACGGCATGACGCTGCCGGACCGGGTCAATTACCAGTCCCGTTTTGACGGCATGTACGCCGAAGAGATCTATGCCGAACTTAAAACCGAGATCATGAACGAAAACTATGACGACGATGAGGATCTGGAGAGCGGCTACAACGAGCAGAATAAAAAGAGGCAAAAAGAGCAGCCCCAACAGCCTGACCAAAAAGATGCCAACGCCCAAAAGGGTCCCGGCCAGGAGTCGGAATCTCAAGAGGAGCAGTCGTTTATCGAAGCGCAGCATCATGAGGCCCTGCACAAAGCCGATCTGGCCGGTCAGACTCCTTTGGGTATCGAACAGCTTATCGACGCAACCGCCTATGCCACACTTGACTGGCGCTCTTTGCTGACAGACTTTATCCAGACCCATCTGCACGGCGATTTCACCCGCTTCCCTCCGAACAAACGCTTTTTGCATCAGGGGATCTATCTGCCGGCCTATACGCCCTCGCATCAGAAACTGGCGATCGTCATCGATACATCCGCTTCGATAAGCGAGAAGATCCTGGCCCAGTTTGTCGCCGAGATCGAAGCGATCCGCCTGGATGTGGAGATGATCGAGATCGAGCTCTTTATGGTCGATGCCAAGCTGCATGCCCATGAGAGCTTTGTCTACGGTCAGCCTTTAGAGATCACCCTTGTGGGCGGGGGCGGCACGAAGTTTGAACCCGCATTTGACTATATCGAAGAGGAGAGTATCCCGGTGGGAGCACTGCTATATTTTACAGACGGGGAAGGAAGCTTCCCAGACAGGGAGCCCGACTATCCGGTGATGTGGGTTTTGACCAAGCCTACGAAGCTCCCTTTCGGAGAGAGCGTGGTACTGGAGGAGTCCGCAATATGATCCAGGAGTATATTCAGGCGCTCGAATCGGGAGAGAACCTTTTTATCACGGGTGCCGCAGGTGTCGGTAAAAGTTACACGACCAACGCTATCGTCAAGGCCTTTGAAGCCAACGGCAAGCAGGTGGTCAAGCTGGCTTCGACCGCTATGGCCGCTACCCATATCTCCGGCCAGACGATACACAGTTTTTTTGAGTTTCGCCTGATCCGATCGCTGCCGGAACTGGAGCGATCCCGGCGCTATGAGATCTCCGAGAAGCTAAAGAAGATCCTTCAAAAGACGGATCTTATCGTCATCGATGAGATCTCCATGGTCTCAGCGGGTATCATGGATATGATCCGCCTGAGGCTGCAGCAGGCCAACTATGACAAAGCGCTGATGGTCGTAGGGGACTTTTTGCAGCTGGCGCCGGTTGTGAAAAATGACGAGAAACGCGACTATTGCGAACATTACGAGATAGAGAACCCTGACGAAGTCTTCGGCTATGCATTCAATGCACCCTCGTGGAGCCGCTTTAACTTTAAAGTGGTCCACCTCAAAGAGGTCCACCGGACCAAAGACCAAGATTTTATGCTGCTATTGGATGATATCCGCAGGGGTATCTATATGGCACCTCATGAGCACTATCTAAGATCTCTTTATAAAGAGGCCCCGGAGTTTGAGCAGGACTACACCTATCTCTACTCGACCAATGCCAAGAGTGAGGAGCACAACGCCCGTGTTTTGGATGCCATTGAGAACAAAGAGGTGAAACTCTCGGCACTTTTTGACGGGGAGCGGGTCGAAGATGAAGAGATCGACCGTTTCTGCCGCGACATCAAGGTGAACCGTGAACTGATCCTCAAAGAGGGGGTCGATGTACTCTTTACCAAAAACAGCTGGAACTTTTATAACGGTGAACGCGGGAAGGTGAAGCGGATCGACTTTAACAAGGGTGTGATTATCGTCGAGAAGCAAAACGGGGTGCATATCAAGGTCGAGCGCGAACGTTTTGAGAAGCGGGGATTTGAGATACGGGAGATCGAGGGGGTCGAACAGAGTGTGGAGATCGTCTATTTCTCTATTTTACAGTTTCCGTTGACTCTGGCCTATGCGATCACGATCCATAAAGCACAGGGGATGGGGATCGAGGATCTGGTGATCGATACCGACCGTATCTTTGCCCCCTCGCAGTTTTATGTCGCACTTTCGCGGGCCATCTCTCCCCACCGCCTTATTCTGCAGGGAAACCCCAACAAACTTAAATCAACGGTATATGTTGACAAAAAGGCTTTGAAGTTCTATAAATCCCTTCAAATGGTCTAAAAAAACAGATTTTAATCTTTTATTAACATTTACAACCCTATAGTAATAATAGAGTAATAATATTTAGGTATATAGGAAGTATGAATGGGGTTTTTACATAACTTTAAGATAAAGCAGGTTGTGTTGCTGGGGATGGGGTTTGTGATCATGATGGTGATCCTAGCCGCTATTTTTAATCAACGCAATCTGGTTACGATCGAGGAGAACACGCAAAAACAGATGGAAGAGGTTCTGCCCAATCTGTTTGACTTTTTGGATCTGAGACTCTCTGTCGTTCAGGTACAGCAGTGGCTGACCGATATCTCTGCGACCCGCGGAGCCAAAGGTTTCGATGACGGGTTCAGTGAGGCGAAAAAATATTTTAACCAAGGTAACCGTTATCTGGACCATTTGATTTCGATGCATGATGCACTGGGTGAAGCGGATATGGTCGCCCAACTGCAAAGTTTTAAAAAAGATTTTAAAAACTATTATGATGTGGGTGTGAAGATGGCACACGCCTATATCCAGGCCGGACCGAATGTCGGAAACCAGTGGATGCTCAAACTCGATCCCTATGCCGAAAAACTAACCGGTATGCTGACGCAATGGATCGATTCGCATAAAGAGGAGTCCAAAGTTGCGGCCAAAGGGATCGTAGGCAGTATCTCCGCTTCCAGAAGCCAAAATATGATATTTTCTGTCGTCCTGCTGCTGATCATGCTGGGAGCCTTTGCCGTCATCAATATCATCCTCAACTCGATTAAAAAGATCGATGATTATCTTGTGACACTGGCCCAGCTTGATTTTACAAAGCCGATGACGCTGGAAGGCAAAAATGAGATCGCGATGATCTCAAAAAATATCACCAAAGTTGTCGATACGCTTAAATCCTTTTTGGATGATACGAAAAAATCTTCCATTGAGAACTTCTCAGTCTCCCAGGAGCTCTCTACGACCTCACTTGCGGTGGGGCAGAAAGTGGAAGATGTGACGCAGATCGTCAACGAGGTGACGCAAAAGGCCCAGGAAATCCGTACAGAGATCGGTAGATCGGTCAGTGATGCCAACGAAAGCCGCGAAGATATCATCAACGCGAACCAAAATCTCAACAGCGCGACCCGGGAGATCGTCAATATGACCAAAGAGGTCCAAAAGACGGCTAGCGTTGAGTCGGAGATGGCGCAAAAGATCGAAGAGCTCAGCAGTGATGCCGACCAGGTCAAAGATGTCCTGACCGTGATCTCCGATATCGCGGACCAGACCAACCTTCTGGCGCTCAATGCCGCGATCGAGGCTGCCCGCGCCGGGGAACACGGTAGAGGGTTTGCCGTTGTTGCTGATGAGGTGCGTAAACTTGCCGAGCGTACCCAAAAGAGTCTGGTGGAGATCCAGGCGACGATCAATGTCATCGTCCAGGCGATCACCGATGCCAGCGAGCAGATGAACCAAAACTCCAAAAACATCCAGGATCTTGCACAGGTCTCTTCCAGTGTCGAAGAGCGCATCAGCGCTACGGTAGAGATCATGAACGAAGCGACGCAGATCAGCGCCAAGACCGTAGCCGACTTTGAGCGTACGGGCAAACTGGTCGAAGAGATCTCAGGGGACATCCTCCAGGCCAACGAGATCGTCGTTTCCAACGCCCGAAGTGTCGAAGAGATCGCCACGGCGTCCGAACATCTCAACGCCATGACAGAAGATCTGAACCGCAAGATGGAGCAGTTTAAGGTTTAGTCCCGCTTACAGGCTTTCTGTAGGCGCATCGCCTCTTTTTTCTAAATAAGACAAAATTTGTCTTCTTTCTTAATCTTTATTAAAAGATATTATGTATAGAATAACAAAAATAAAATCATTACATGTTTTGGTATAGTTACAATACTGGAATCAATCAAAGGATTTAAAAATGACTCAAGAATTAGTAAACAAAGCTCTTTCTACAGTTACCTATCCGGGCTTCACAAAAGATATCGTGACCTTCGGATTTGTAAAGGATATCGCTATTGACGGTGATACTGTCTCTGTAACGGTAGACATCACTTCAAGTGCTCCAGAAGTAGCCAAGCAGATCGAAGATGAAGCGGCTGCGGCACTTCTACGCGAGGGTGCGGCGGATGTGAAGATCAAGATCAACGCACCTCAAATGCCAAGAGAGACATCATCTCACGGTAAAAACATCGCGCCTCAGGTGAAGAACTTCGTTATGGTAAGTTCGGGTAAAGG
>JBFEYF010000106.1:0-7298 GCA_041562295.1 Sulfurimonadaceae bacterium | reverse complement strand
TGAAAGGGGCATTACCCTTTGTATTGAAGATGACGGGCCGGGCATTATGAACAAGGAGGAGGTCTTTAACCTCTACAGTCACGATAACGATGAGCTGCTGCACCACGGCAAAGAGGGGATAGGCCTTGGGTTATACTTTGTACGGCTGTTGTGTCAAAAACTTGGGATAGAGTACGGTATTGAAAAAAGCCCTTTACTGGGAGGGACCCGTTTCCTGTTGCAGTTTAAGCACTAGGTGTTTCCCTGTTACCTTTAGCAACTTTTTTCTTGGTAGGAATCGATAGGGTGAAAACAGCCCCGTCATTGTCATTGTGAACATCTATGGTTCCCTTGAGGATCTCTTCGACGATGCGTTTACTCATATAAAGACCGATACCGGTCCCCTTGCCTTGTTCTTTTGTCGTAAAATAGGGGTCAAACACATTATCGATGATCGATTCGGGAATACCGCCGGCAGTATCGGAGATCGTGATGATGAGATCCTCCTGCTCTTGACGGCACGCTACAAAGATATCTCTCTTGGAACTATGGCTCTCTTCAAAAGCGTCCCGTGAATTGCTAAGCAGGTTAATGATGACATGGATCAGCTCTTTAAAGTAGCTGTACAGCTCTGTTTGCTGACACTGGTCATAATGAAGCAGGATCCCTCTGTTTTTGATCTGGACCCCCATCAGTGTCAGTATCTCGTCAAAAATCTCTTTCATGGTAAAATGGCGTTTTTTCTGTTCCGGTTTGAAAAACTCCATGAAATCATTAATGGTCTTTGACATCATCTTCGTCTGTTCCTGGACAAAGCTGCTGTGCTCTTCTATAAGGGCATCATCGAGCTGGTTGAGCGTGTTTTTCAAAGAGAGCTCTATCGAGGATGCACTAATGGCGTTGAGAGGCTGTCTCCACTGATGGGCGATCATCCTAAGCATCTCACCCATCTGGGCGCTCTTTGCCTGGTCATGCATGATATGGTCTTTTTCGCGGTTTTTTTCCACTTCGTCGGCGACACGTTCCTGCAAAGAGTTCGTCAGGTCCTCCAGTTCCATCTGCAGAATCTTCTGTTTGGTTATATCGGTCATCACCGCAACGACATACTCATGATCTTCAAAAACGACTCTTCTGGCATTGATGATGACATTGATCACATCGCCGCTTTTGATCCGGTGCCAGCTCTCAATGATCACCTCCTCCCCGTTAAGCACACGTTGGATATTGTCAGCTATCTTCTCTTTTGAGTCACGGATATTGATCATCGTGATCTCTTTGTCTTTAAGATCCTCCATGGTATAGCCGTAATGGTCCTGGAAAGCTTTGTTGATACTCACATATTTTTGTGTCTGGGGTTCAACGACCCAGGCGGGCTGGGGAAGGTTTTCAAACAAGGAGATATAGCGCTCCTTGACCCGGTTGATCTCCTGGGCCTGCTTTTTTTGCGTCGTGATGTCCAAAAAGGTCCCGCTGATAAGCAGCTCATTGTTATAGATAATCAGCTTGGTGGAGACCAAAACATCAATGATCCGGCCATCTTTACACCTGTGCTTGGTCTCAAAGATCTCTCCGCCGGTTTCAAGGATACGTTTGGCACGCGCTTCGACGACCTCTTTAGAATCATAAACATCGATATCGGAGATATGAAGTTTATGCAAAAACTCATCCTTGCTGTAGCCGTATTGGGAGATGCTCGCCTGGTTGATATCGATAAACGAGGCCGTTTTGGCATCGACGATCCATGCCGCTTCGGGAAGCTGATTAAAGAGCGCTTCGTAACGTGCGTGAGACTCATTGAGCAGTTGATTTTGTTCAAAATAGCGGTCCCGCACCTTCTGAATCGCTACAAAAGTTCTACGTCTGCCGGTCTCATAATAAAAGGCCAATATCGTGACGCCGAAAAGTACCATCATAATATTGACTAAAGAGGTAGTGGTAAATGGGGCTGGTTTATATGCGGGAAAACAGGTTATGAGCATGCTGATTAGCGTAAGGATAAAGACCAACGCATAGATAAAACCCCTCTTGGGACCTTTGAGAAAGATAGCCATCATAGGCATGAAGACACTATAGATCAGAATATAGTCCTGGTTCTTTTGAATGGCAACGGCCGTAAGCGTCAGCGTAAAGATGAAAAGGATCAGCAGGGTGGAGATCAATTCGATCTTTTTCCAACGGTAGAGTCCCCACATGGTCAGTGAGACAAGTACAAAACCGGAGAGATCTACTGCCAGCATCTTGTAAAGATGGGAAACAAAAAGGTTATAGAGACTGAAAAAAAGAAAAAGTACCAAGGCAAAAAGCATGATCGCATTGATGAAAAAGAACTTGTGAACCTCTTCCATCTCAACGAGATCACTGTTGTCCAGTCTGTTTAAAGAGTGCCATAACTGTTTAAAGTTCATTGTATTCCTTACTCTCTCACCCTGATTATCTCTAAAAGAACCTATGAGTCGACTTTGTCGTTGGGAGTAACAAGCAGCATCTTAGGTTCGTTCTTTGCCCCGTCAATCAGATCGGTTATCTGTCTCTCTAATTTTTAGGGATCGTAATAGTGAATTGCGTTCCTTCATCCAAGTTGGTAACACCGATATCTCCTTTACAGTGATTGATAATAATACTGTGAGCCATATAAAGGCCGATACCCCTTCCGTTAAGCTCTTTTTTACTCGATGCATAGGGTAAAAAGATATCTTTTAAAGAGATGTTCTTGATACCGCCCGCATTGTCTTTTACCTCGAAAATGATTTGCTCTGGCTCCTCTTTGGCGCAAATGGAGATGAACTTATCTTCGATCTGTAGATCTTTAAACGCATTGATACTGTTGTCAATCAATGCAATGATCACTTGTACGAGTTCATGCTTATAGCTGTGAATCGGAAAATCGGGGATATCAGAATGTAATGCTATATCTTCAGCGGCAAGGGTGTCTTTAATGATGCTGTTTACCATCTCTACAATCTTCATGCTCTGAAACATCTCTTTTTCTCTTTTGGGCTGAAACATATTTTTAAAGTCTGTAATAGTCTGAGAAAGATAGCCGGTTTGTTCCTCGATATCTTTGACGACTTTAAAGACATCCCCTATGGGTCTATGAAGGGTCATGTTGATAAGGATTTTCTGTGCCAGGGTATTGATAATCGAAAGCGGCTGACGCCATTGGTGGGCGATCATATTCATCAATTCCCCCATCTGGGCCTGGCGCATCTTCAAAATAAAGAGTTCGTCTTGATGTTTCTTCTCGGTAATGTCACTGCATATGATACTTATATAGTTTTGACCCGCTAATGTGACCCGTTTCATAGATAAAATCACATGCAGCTCTCGCCCCGATTTAGTGATGTGCCTGGTCTGCACCGAATGTTTGCCTTCATCGATAATAGTTTTAAAGTCTCTTTGCAATGTCTCATCAGTGACAAAGGGATCAAAATCACTGATCTTGAGTTTTAAAAACTCCTCTTTGGTGTACTCATAGAGTTTCAAAGCACTTTTATTGGCATCGGTAAAAGACATCGTCGACGGGTCCAAGAGCCAGGCAGCTTCCGGCAGTTGATCAAAAAGTGATCGATAGGCTGTTGTCACATCGTTAAGCCTGTTGGTTAAGATCTCTTTTTCGGTCAGGTCTTTGACAAAGAGGGCGACACACTTTTGATCTTCCAAAACGTAGGGCAGAGAGATATCCGCTTCTACAAACAAGTCTTTCCCTTTTGCATTAGAAATTTTTAATTTCGGCAAACAAAGCGGGCTGTTGAGCCTAATATCATCCAAAAGATGCATTGACTCTTCATGGACTATCTCATCAAGTTTTAAAGTGGTTACCTGATCTCGAGAGTAGCCCAGAAGGTTTAACATCGTGTGGTTGGCATATTGAACGGCTAAATTGTCAATGTTGACAATCAATATCCCGTCTCTGACATTTTCGAATAAGGCTTTAAATTGGGTTGCCAGCGAATGGTCTCTGGTAGCATCGTAGGTCAGGACACTTAAAAAAGGGGTACCGTCAATGGTATGAAATTTAACGTGTACCACGACATCCAAAATCGTACCGTCACGGGTTTTATGCTTGGTCTCAAACGTCTCTTTGCCGTGTTGCAAGATACGTTGGGCCCGCTCTTCGACGATCTCTTGATCATCATAATAGTCAAGCTGGGGAATTTTTAATTGTGTGAACTCATCATAAGAGTAGCCGTAGAGTTTCTGGGCAGCTTCGTTGACATGGATAATAGCCAGATTTTTGGGATTGACTAACCAGTAGGGAAGATCGATCTCCTCAAATATCTGATTGGAAAAACGAGAAGCCAATGTAACCATTTTTATCACTTCCTAACATACCTATTGGTTTGATCATAACACATAAAAACCTTTAGGGAAGTTAAATAGAAAAATCAAATATTAAAAAAAATTATTTTTAAAGGGGTTAACAGGATTTAAATGGTGCTGATTTTATAGGCTCAGTAGCTTACAAGAGGGATTCAGAGGAACCATTAGACGAACGTAAAAATATCTGCTAGAATGATGGCATGAAAATCATCCTGTACCTGCTTCTTCTCTCGTCGTTACTTTGGGCTCAAAAGAGCGTAAAATTGCAGTTGAGCTGGAAGCACCAGTTCCAGTTTGCCGGTTACTATGTTGCCAAAGAGAAGGGCTTTTACAAAGAAGCGGGCATCGATCTTGATATTATGGAATACAGTGGTGATATCAATCCTTATGATAGTATTCAACAAGGCCGTACTGATTTTGCGGTAGGGCGTTCATCACTGCTCATGAAAGTAGCCCAGGGGGAAAGGCTCGTTGCGTTGGGTGCAATATTTCAGTACTCGCCCATGATGCTTTTGGTTACCAAAACAGAGCAGATCAAAAACCTGGCCGATCTGAAAAAGAGAAAGATCATGATTACTTATGACGCCGAGTCATCAGCAGATATCCTTGCCATGATCTTTTCCCAGGGGTTAAACAGAAAAGATGTGACTATCCAAAAGCACAGTTTTAAGCTGCAAGACCTGGTTGAAGGCACAACAGATGCCATGGCATCCTATATCTCCAATGAGCCGTTACGACTGAAAGATCAGGGTATAAACTATCGCATCTTTCATCCCAAGGATTATGGTTTTGAGTTTTATAACGACATCCTCTTTGGCTCCGAAAACTTTGTCACGAACCATCCAAAACTGACAAAAGCCTTCTATGAAGCGAGTATCAGGGGGTGGAAATATGCCTTTGAACATATCGAAGAGACGGCCTTGCTTATCCATGAAAAGTACAACTCCCAAAAGAGATCGATCAAGGCGCTGATCAATGAGGGGAAAGTGCTTAAACCTCTTGCCTATTATAATGGAGAAGAGAAACTGGGGCATCTTGATAAGAAGCAGCTGGAAAAAATCGTGGATACCTACAAGGTGATGGGACTGATCACCAAAACCCCTGATCTGGAGCGGTTTATTTTTGAGGGCAATCATCCCAAAGTGATAAATCTTCATTTAACGAAACAGGAGATTATTTACCTGAGCTTCGCAATGGTTATATTTGTCATCGTGCTTTTCGTCACGCTGCTTTTTTTCAGTATTCGAAGACGTTGGCTGATTACCAAAGACAGCCTCTTGCATATCATCAAAGAGCAGACCGAAAAGCTGCATACCCAAAACCGGATGATCCTGACACAATCCCGACTCGCCGCTATCGGTGAGATGCTAAGCAATATCGCGCACCAGTGGCGTCAGCCGCTTACCAGTATCACTGCGACGACGGCAACGGTGCGTCTTCCGTTACAGCTGGGTAAACCTGTCTCCAACGATTTTCTGGAAGCGAAGCTCAAAAGCATCGAAACCAATTGCCTCTATCTTTCCGAGACGATTTCGGACTTTACGAACTATTTTCGTTCAGAGGATCATGAGATCGAGCCTTTCGATGTCCAAGATGCCGTCAAGCAAGTCGAAGACCTCACCAGGGAGATGTGCCAGTTCAATGAGATATCCCTTGTCACACAGCTTCAAAGCACTATATTGACCAATAACAAGAAGCTGCTGGTCCAAGCTTTCATCAACCTGGTCAATAATGCTAAAGATGCCTTTGAAGATCACCAGGTTGATCCGCATCAGCGTTTTCTTTTCATCACTATGGAGAGAAGCGATAATGATGTCACCATCATATTCAAAGACAGCGCCGGGGGGATAGATGATTCTATCTTGATAAGCGTGTTTGAACCCTATTCCACGACCAAGCATGCGTCACAAGGTACGGGACTGGGACTTTATATGAGCTATGAGATCGTGACGAAACAGTTCCTGGGTTCCATACGTGTGGACAATCTCTCCTATAAGTATGAAGGCAAACCGCTTCGGGGCGCTGCTTTTATCATCACCTTACCGCTTTAGTAACCTTATACCCGGTGTATTGTGAATCCATTTATGGATCACACGTATATTCAAAGAGGGTCATCAAGAATATATGGATATACATTCATTGCGGAATAGTTACTAAGGTTTAGCCTTTTGCATTTTCATAATAATTTTACTTTACTGCATATGATAAATGGGGTTTTTTTAAGTTGGTAATTTGGGGATTTAAAAATTTATGGCAGAGAGGAAGGGATTCGAACCCTCGGTAGGTTGCCCTACACACGCGTTCCAGGCGTGCGCCTTCGACCACTCGGCCACCTCTCTATCTTAGTAGACGCGTATTATAGCTTGCCGTAGCTCAAAAAAGACTTATATCGATATCTTTTTTTTAATGGTAGAATAAAAAGAGAGTTTTTTAGAGGTAGCCTATGCCACAACAGCAACGCAAACGACGGATTATCTGGTTTTTTTCAATTATTTTCATAGCTGCAGTAACGCTTGCTATTTTCGGATTTGATACTTTCTTTTCAAAAGTAGAGCTGGATACGTCGATGCTGCAGCCACCTCAAAAGATAGAGGCAACACAGGGAACGCTGAAGGGGAGTGTACGTATCGAGTGGTCTGAAGTCGAGGATGCGACCCACTATGAGCTTTATCGTAAAAGCAGCGATGAAGCCGAGTTTTTGTTACGCCAAAAAAATCTGATACAAAACCGCTTTACCGATGCGGATGTCGAGGCGGGCTTGGAGTATACCTATAAAGTTGTGGCCTTCAATGCCAAAACACGAAGTGAGGACTCCCAAAGCGTGACAGGTTTTGCATCGGTGTCGGCACCGAAGGTGATAGCCTCTAACGGGACGCAAAAAGAGGGGATCAAGATCTGGTGGCGCGGGTTTAAAGGGGCACAAAAATATGCCCTCTACCGTTATGATACCCAGAGCAAAAAATGGCAGAAGCTTTCGGATGCATTGACCGGAAGCAGTT
>JBFEYF010000105.1:0-7317 GCA_041562295.1 Sulfurimonadaceae bacterium | reverse complement strand
GGTAAAAAGTTTTTTGATCTGTTCTTGTGTCAGGCCGATGCCGGTATCCCATACATCAAAAGAGAGAACTCCTGTGGGGAGTTGGGTTACCTTCAGCCCCACTTCGCCCTGATGGGTAAACTTAATGGCATTACCCAAAAGGTTGGTCAGGACCTGATTGATCCGCAGGGGATCTCCGTAAAGGTATTGGTCGATTTCCGGGGCGATATCGATATGAAATCCCAAACCTTTTTCCTGGGAACCGATACGTAAGAGGGTCGCAACAGAGTCAATGGTCTGGTAAAGATCAAAGTCCTCCATCTCAATATGAAGTTTTCCCGCTTCGATCTTGGAAAAATCGAGGATATCGTTAATGATCGTCAATAAGGCATTGCCCGAGTAGGATATGACATCAAGATAGTGCTTTTCCTTGGTACTCATCGTCGTATGTTGCAGCAGGGAGACAAATCCCAAAATGGAGTTCATCGGGGTTCGGATCTCATGGCTCATATTGGCCAGAAATTTGCTTTTGGCCTCTGTAGCACTTTCAGCTTTTGCTTTTTGTATCTCAAGGTTCGCTTTGATCTGTTGAAGTTCGTTATGATCTTTTTCAAGCTTTCGTGTAAAACGGTTGAACGCGTCCACAAAAGCACCGATCTCATCCTGGGAGTTTGTCGTCAGGGTATGGCTAAAGTCGGCTTCACCCCTGTTGATACTCTCAAAAGAGCTACGCAACTCTTTAAGGGTCTTACGAGTAGGCAGGGCCAAAGAGGAGGTCAAAACGATGATAAAGATGATCGCCAAAAGACCTAAAAAGATACCGATAAAGTTGATCTTGTTGAGCTTATGGGTACTTTCGGACAAAGCGTTGTCAAAACGGCTCTGCTGATGTACCTTAAAGGATTGAAGGCGTTGGGAAACCTCTTCTCTGAGACGGTTCATCTGACCCATCTTCTCAATCATCTCTTCGGTGACCGCACCGCCTTGGGTGATCATAGCATGTGAAAGGCCGACGGAAGTATTTTTGAAGTCGATCAGCATCGTTTTGATCGCTTCCAGCTTCTGTGACGGTATAAAACGGGCATATTTTTGGTTCAGGCGGCTGATGTTTTGAAGCATCACATGATACTTTTTGAGCGCTTCTTCGATCCAGTGGGACTCATTGGCCCTGACAGCATCCTGCAGCGCTTTATTAAACTGCTCAAAGAGTGTGATGTTTTGGCTGGAGAGCTCCAGTACGGGATAGTGCGCCTGTTGGATATCCGAGAGATATTTTTGTGTAGAGTCATGCTCTATATAGGAAAAAATCAAAAAGGCGGAGAAGATGATGACGGCAGAAACCGGTGCAATCAGTATTTTTTGGGTGATCGAGAGCCGGTGGTAGATCGTACTCAGTTGCATCGGTATAGGACCTTAAGTGTCGGATCAAGATCTTGGGCCGGCAGATAGGAGATCGTTTGATGGTCATCTGTAAGCAGCCGTATCAGGGAACTTTTGTCCGGCAACGCCTTGGGCGGTTTGCCTTTGCCTGTAAAAATGACTGTTGTCCAGTAGGCATGAAGTTGGGAAAGGCTTTTTTTCGCAATATGTCGGTAAAACTCCGCTTTATACTCTGTCGCAGCCAACTCAACCGGTGTGATACGTTGGCCGCTTTGCAATCTTCGAGTTTTCGCCAAAAAGAGACGACTTACCTCTTTTTTGGAGAGCTTGTGTAAAGGAGATTCTTTGGAGGCTACGATGACCAGTTCCGCCTTACCTGCCGTAAGGGCGAAGATGAGCAGGAGTAACAGCTTTTTCATCGTTAAAACACCATATCCCAGGCGAAGCTGAAAATATCGGAGTCGTAGTTGAATGCACTAATACCGCTTTGGGGTGAATCTTCATGCTGGCGGTTCCACTCGGCTTTGAGCGCATGCCCCAAATAGATATCCAACCGGGCACCCAGGCCCAGGCTCTCTTTATGGCTGTCTATAACAATGCTTCCATCCGGTGTTTCATGGGAGTAGTCTCTATTGCTATAAAGGATATAGGGGGTAAAAACCCCGATGCGGTAGCCGGCAGAGAGATAGTAAAACTCTTCCGTGGGAAGCTCGTCGGCCTGACCGTATGAGTATCCTGCAAAAAGTTCTGTCTGCTCAAACTGCAGTTTGGCTTCGATACTGCCCATGAGCATAAAGTTCTTCTCTATGAGGGCAGCCCCGGGCGTCGGAAGAAAGTCATATTGGGCTGACAGTAGGGAAATATTGATCCAGGAACCCTCGTCATCATCGATTTTTATGGCAAATGCCGCGATCTTGGCATGATCGACACGCTCATCCTGGTTTTCGGCCCCGCCTGCAGCCGCCTGCAGCTGGACCATCGTATCACCCCAGTAACTGCGCCATAAAAGCTCGGCCCCCAGGAAGTCATCAAAACCGCCGGCGCTGTCAAAAGGGACCGCGGGACGTATCCAGAGTCTGGAGTAACCGATAAAGCGCAGTTCGTTTCCGGAAAGATAGGGGATCTTCAGTTGACCCATTCTTAGGTGCAGGTCCTGGGGCGTATCGAGACTGAAATAGCACCATTCCAGCCTTTCGGTATAACTGCTCTTGTGAAAATTGGTCGCTACGCCCTGAATGGTAAAAGAGAGGTAGTCGTTAAAAAGGTAGTCCGTCTGCAAACCGATAATGGAGTCCCTAAAGTCTGCCTGGTTAGATTCCAAATATTGCTGCTCTGTTTCCAGGGCCGGCACTGTAGTACCGTTTGCATCGTTATAGGTACCTAAAAGTGTAGCAAAGGGTTTAAAGGTCCATTCGCCTTCATCTGCATGCAGTAGAGTGAAGGAGATAAAGAGGAAGAAGATAAAAAAGGTTCTGTTATACAAAAAAAACTCCGCTTTAAGCTGTCGATATTGTAGCATAAAGCCGGGTTACAAAAGCTCAGCCGTTAAACATAGATATCTAAAAAAGTACCCAGGTTCATAGGCGCCTTGGTGACACTGCTCATACGTTCCACCCCCTCATCGACCTGCTTGGAAAGCTGCTGCAGTGTTTGGACCTGTTCTGCCATACTCTCTTGTAAAGCTTTGGCTTCCTGGGCATTTTCTACGATGATCTCACTGTGGCTTTGCTCTTTGGGAAAGCGTGTTGTATCGTACGAATAGGATGAATAGATCTGCATGGTATGCCTTTTGACTCTTTTTCTGGTTACTCTACAGATCGGCAAAAACCCTATTTTTTCAAACGAACGGTATCCCCTCTGCTTTGGTCGCTGTCAAAGCTTCAAATGGCTAAAATCGGAGCTGTTGAAGAAAAGTTTGAGCATTTTAGTGCTAAAATAAGTAAAATCCTTAAAAACTTAGGGTTTCAAATCATACGCGGATGGTTCAATGGTACTAAATATCAAGTCACCGATTTTGGGTTTTGAGTCGCTTCAAAGTGTTGTGTTAAAAGAGATCGATGAACTTTTCTCATCTTTACATGCAACCAATGACAGCGAGATCAGCTTTACTGTGTTAAACCCTTACCGCCTGCTAAAAGAGTATGATTTTGAGATCCCTGATTCTGTCAAGATGAAACTGGAAATTGATGATGCCAGTCGCATCGCTGTCTACTGTATGGTTGTCACACAAGAACCTATGGAGGCATCCCGCGTCAATTTCCTGGCCCCTTTGATTGTCAATCTTGATAAAAACCTCATGGCCCAGGTGACACTCAACCCCAACGATTATCCTGATTTAGGCATGCAGGAACCTATCTCAAACTATATGCACTAATCTATGCCGCTTTCCAGACTGAATGAAGAGCAGTATGCTGCTGCGACCGCACCGATGGGGCATAACCTTATTATCGCCTCGGCCGGTACGGGTAAAACCTCCACAATCGTAGGCCGTATAGCCCATTTGATCAATAACGGTGTCCAACCCAACGAGATCCTGCTTCTGACCTTTACCAACAAAGCGGCTGCGGAGATGGTCGAACG
Organism: Sulfurimonadaceae bacterium; assembly: GCA_041562295.1. Lineage (GTDB taxonomy): Bacteria > Campylobacterota > Campylobacteria > Campylobacterales > Sulfurimonadaceae > JBFEYF01. Next base: position 3,378 of record JBFEYF010000105.1, on the reverse strand, counting down.
TGTGGCTGCCTATTTCTCGACAGAACTTGCCGAACGTATCGATGCGGGGACCTTTCATGCGGTCAGCTACCGTTGGCTCAAAAAGATCGACCACAAGATCGTACTCAAACAGCCCAGTGAACTCAAAACGCTCTTTCGTTCGGTCTATGAGAAACGCCGCTTTGACCATATCGATGCGGGGACAACGGCTTATGCCGCCAACTACCTTTATGACTACTATTCGCTTTATCAAAATACGACCGAGAATGAGAGTTTCGGGGAGTGGATGCGAAATAAAGAGAGTGAGCATGCCCCTTTTGTAGATATCTATGAGGATATCTGTGCAGAGTTTGAAAAGCTCAAAACCCGTTACGGATTTGTCAACTTTAACGACCTGCTTTTGATGATGCGTGACCGTGTGGCATCGATGAATGTTCCCTATAAAGAGGTCCTCATCGATGAGTATCAGGATACCAACACGCTGCAGGGAAGTCTCATTGATAACATGAATCCCCCTTCGCTTTTTTGTGTGGGTGATTATGACCAGAGTATCTATGCTTTTAACGGGGCGGATATCAACATCATCGCGGGCTTTACCAAAAAGTTTCCCGATGCGACGGTTTTTAACCTCTCCAAGAACTACCGTTCCACGGTGCCGATACTTGACCTGGCCAACAAGGTGATCATTCATAACGAGCGTATCTATCCCAAGAAACTGGAAGTGACCCGAACGGATCTCTCTATACCGCCCAAACTTTTGATGTATGAGGATCTTTTTGACCAGTATAAGGCGATATCCAAACGCATCTCCACATCGGTAACACCCAAAGATGATATCGCCGTCATCTTTAGAAACAACGCTTCGGCGGACGGTATCGAAGCGACACTGCGAGAGCTGGGTATCGCCTGCCGGCGTAAAGGGGGAACCAGTTTTTTTGACGCTAAAGAGGTCAAGGCGATCCTGGATATCTATGTAATGATGATCAACAACCAGGACCTTATGGCCTTTATCCACGTTTTTGAGTATGCCAAAGGGGTGGGAAGTGCCATCGCAAGCGAACTTTTCGAAGCGTTGAAACTGTTGGGACACGGAGATATCTATAAAGGGCTGTATGCTCCTGATACCTCTATCAAAGACCCCTTTGCCAAACAGAAGCAGAATTATCAGCTGGGGTTGTTTGACGATATCTGGGAGCTGGGATCGGTGAGTCGATTTAAGGCTCACGGCTTTGAAGACAGTTTTTTGGAAAACCCCATACTCAAGCATCCCAAACTGAGTGATGAGGGGGTCGTCTTTTTGTATCAGTTTTATAAACTGGCCAAACGCCTCAAACAGATCACCAAGCCTTCGTCACTGGTTCAAAAGATCATAGATTCGGAGTTTTACCGCTCGATCATAGAGCTTTTGGCACATAAGCGCTCTATCCAAAAGGACGGTTCGATCAATCAGGACAAAAAACTTGATTCTCTGGAACGTATCAAAGCGAAGGGTATGCTGCTTTATGAACTCTCCAAGCCTTACAGCGATCATGAACGCTTTGTCAATGCGATGGTCTTGGGAAGTCAGGATCTGACCAAAGGGGAGGGGGTTCACCTGCTTTCGGTACATGCCAGTAAGGGGCTGGAGTATAAAGAGGTCTATATCATCGACTTGATGGACGGGCGTTTCCCCAACCGCAAACTGATGGTCAAAGGGGGAAGTATCGAAGAGGAGCGGCGACTTTTTTATGTGGCTGTAACCCGTGCTAGGGATATTCTTTATCTCTCTTTTGCCAAGCTTGATAAGATCAAAAAGACAGAGTTTGTGCCTTCGCAGTTTTTATATGAAGCGGGACTGATCCCCAAGGATGAGAACTATCGTAAGATGGTTCACGGCAAAGAGGGGTAACCCCCTCTTTAACGGCTACCTTCTTTTGGCGGCGCTTCCCAGCTCCCACATCGGCATAAAGATACCCAGTGCCAAAAGAATGACCATGGCGGCGATTAAAAAGAGCATCACAGGCTCGATCGCCTCTTGAAGCGTATCGATGACATTGTCAAACTTCATCTTATAGTATTCGGAAACTTTGCCCAGCATCGCATCAAGCTGTCCTCCGGCTTCACCCGCTGCGATCATCTGGATGATCATATTCTCAAAAAGGCCGGTGTTGTCAAAAGCCTCTACCAGGCTTTGGCCCTTATCTACATCGCCTCTGAGCGTCTGCAGTTTCTTCTTTAATACCAGGTTGTCGATCATCGAAATGGAGGTATCGAGCGCTTCGGCTATCGGGATACCGGCACGGACCAGTTCGGTAAAGACCAGGGTAAAACGGCTGAGTGTCGAGTAGAAGACGATATTTTTGATAATCTTGGTATGCAGCAGCAGATTATGGAGTTTATATTTGAACGGCTCGCTGTTTTGCGACCAAAACTTAAGGATAAAAAAGAGAAGGATGGCCCCGATCAGGGCATAGCCTCCGTAGTTTCGTAAAAAGTCCGACATCCCCATAAGAATAAGTGTCGGCAGGGGAAGGTCAGAGCCCAGTTTTTGAAAAAGTTTTTCAAACTTGGGTACGACGTAGGTTAACAAAATCGAGAAGGCGATAGCCATGGCGATGACAACGTTGCGGGGATAGGCCATCGCTTTTTTAAACTTCTTGATATTGTTACGGATCTCTTCGAGCATTCCGGCCAGAGTCGAGAGCGCTTCGGAGATGTTACCGGTCTTTTCACCCAGCTGTATCATAGCGATAGTCAGGTTGCCCAGTTCATAGCGGTACTCTTCGGCCGCTTCGGACAGAGAGCGTCCGGCATCGATACTGTCTGACATACTGCTGAGGATCTTGGTGAGGGTCTCATCGGTAGAGGCTTTGGCAATCTCCGAAATCGAGTCATGAATCGAAAGACCCGCATTGGTCATAACCGCCAACTGTGAAACCGCGGCAATCAGAGCATCTTGTTTAATCTTTTTTTTGCGGATACTATCTTTGAGATTTTGCAGGGTCTCTTTGATTTTTTCATCCATCGGCAAAGATGCCGGCTGGACACGGATGACGATACCCTTATATTTGAGTTTGGCTAACTGCATCGCCTCCTGTTTGGAATCGGCATGAATGCCGTGCACACTCTTTTTCCCTTTGGATTGTACTGTCGCTTCAAAATAACTCATATTTTAGCTACCTTAAGGACCTCTTCGATCGTGGTCCTTCCTTCCATCACTTTCTCAATCCCGTTGACAATCATTCCCTGGAAGCCCTCTTTAAGTGCCTGTTGCATGATCTCATCTTTAGAGGCGTCATTGGCGATCAGGCTTGATATCGCCTCACTGATCATCATCACTTCACTGAGCATCTCACGCCCCATGAAGCCGGAGCCGTTGCACTCTCTACACCCTTTGCCCCGGTAAAACTGCGGGCTGTC
>JBFEYF010000104.1:0-7382 GCA_041562295.1 Sulfurimonadaceae bacterium | reverse complement strand
CTCTATCACATGAATAAATTAAATATTTTGTGATAAACTTCTCTCTAAACTAATGTAATTTTTAAGGTTTATCATGGGCCACCAAACACTTCATCTTAACAATCAGCTCCATATTTATATGTTGCGAAACTTTGTCAAAGAGAGTCTTGTAGCTAAAAAGCTGCGACAGGAAACCATGAAACTCAATATGGCGAAAATGCAGATCTCTCCGGACCAGGCCCATTTTATGGCTTTTTTGGCCAAACTGGTCAATGCAAAGACCTATCTCGAGATCGGTACTTTTACGGGGTATTCATGTCTTAGTGTCGTTGAAGCCATGGGACCCGGATCAAGGGCCATTGCCTGCGACACCTCAGAGGAGTGGACAGATATTGCCAAAAAATATTGGCGCGAAGCCGGTATTAAAGATCAGATTGACCTGCGTATGGGGCCGGCACTGACAACACTAAAAACCGTCCGTCCTGAAAGTATGGATATGATCTTTATCGATGCGGATAAAAAGAACTACACCAAATATTATGAACGCGGACTGGAACTTTTGAAAGTCGGCGGACTGATGCTGATCGACAATGTCTTTTGGAACGGTGCCGTTGCCGACTCAAGCAAACATGACCCCGAAACGATAGCTATTAGAGAGCTCAATGCACTCATAGCCCAGGATGAGAGTGTCGATGCCTCCATGCTAGCTATCGGGGACGGTCTGATGCTGGTACGCAAACAGGTCTCTTTTTTATAAAGCCTTAAAACGGTTGCTCTCTTCGCTTAGATCACTCTTTATCAAGAGGGAGCATAAGTTTAAAGCAGATACCCTCCTCTCTGTTTTCAAAGGTGATATCCCCGTTGATATGTTTATTCATAATGATTTTTGACATATAAAGCCCCAGTCCCGTACCGTTTTTTCCCTTTGTCGAGAAATAGGGTTCAAAAAGGCTCTTCATATCTTCTTTCTTTATCCCCTTACCGTTATCGCACACTTCTATATAAACATAATTTCCGTCATCACTGCAGATAACTTCGATTTTACCCTCTTTAATACCCTGTTCTGCAATAGCATCTTTTGCATTGCTTACAAGGATCAATAAAACCTGTAACAGCTCATGGGCATAGGTGTAAAGCGCTAACTCTGTCTTAACTGTATAAGTGACCGTTATCTCCTGGTCACGCATATTCTGATCGATCATCTTTGACAGATCCGCAATGATCTTTTCACAAGAAACCGATGTTTTTTGCTTATCGGGCTTAAAAAAGTCCCTAAAGTCATTGATCGTGGAGGAGAGATGTTCTACTTGAAGATTGATACCGTTGATATGTTCTTTCATCTTATCCATATCCATCTTATCCAAGGCATGCTCGATAAGTATGTTACTTGTATGCATACCGATGACAGTCAAAGGCTGACGCCACTGATGAGCGATCATCGAGATCATCTCTCCCATGGCTGCCTGGCGTGACTGTGCAATCATAAGCTTCTCTTTCTCTTGCATCATTCTGGTATGGTTTTCATGCATATTTTTCAAATGCAACAGAAGTTTTTTAAAAGAGCTGTTTAGCAAAAAGAACATACTGACCAAAAAGATGATCATCGTATATAAGAGTATAGAGATAAAGCTTCTTTGATCCTTGATAAAAGTCGTAACATCATAGAAAAAGAGCAGCTTAGCCTGTTCATTACCTCGGAAATCTTTCATATCTTTAGCATGCAGGATATAGTTCCTGCCCCCATACGACCACTGCATATTCTTTGCAAGATGATAGGATTTGGGGATATGCTGAAGCATGTTCAGCAGTTTTGTATCGACTCGGCTTTGAAGGATGTAGTCACTGTGTTGAAACTGAGAATCACGTTTAAAGAGTTTCAGGTGCTCTTTTTGGACAAACAAAACTCCCTTATGACCGGTTTTTTGATAGATCTCCTTGATAAAGTAGTTCGGGTTAATCCCGAAATCGAGTGTCCCGATATAACGGTTTTTATAAAATATCGGCGTAAGCACTCTAAACACCGTACTGTATTTACCTGTCTCGTAACCGGTCAAGACCTTTTTTTGTTCATGTGCAGCTTTTACCATCGGTCGGATACCCGAAAGATAATCATCATAGACTTCCGGTTTGTGCATACGTAAAAAAGCGGTTCCGTCATACTTATGAAAGAGCATGATCTTCAGGTCAGGATTACGCTTGGACCAGAGTTTCCAGTAGGACTTTATATGTTCATACAGTGCCTCTCTTTTTCCCTGTGCCATCAGCGCTTTGGCCTGTGTGCTTTCCAGTACCGTATCGGCCAGCAGTTTATACGAGCGTATGGACTCCTGGATCGTATGATCGATACTGAGCTGAAGGGAGCTTTCAAAATCTTTTCGGGTGTTCATAAAACTGTTTTGCTGGGTTTTATAGATCAACAGATATACAGTGGAACTAAAGAGAATGGTAAGGATAAAGGAGATACTCAAAACCCTATTTTTAAAAAAGATGCCGGAACTGTACTGCATAAGATTCCTTCATTTAAGAGTTTATATAATAACATAGCGCTGTATTGACAAACTAAAAGTTTATGACTAACCCTACAATTTCAATCTATCACACAAGGAGCTTCTCATGCATGACTTTACTTTTCATAACCCTACCAAGATCATCTTCGGGAGAGAGACACACCTCAAAATCGGCCAGGAGCTCAAAGCTGCAGGTGTCACAAAGGTACTTTTGCTTTACGGCATGGGTTCCGTCAAAAAAAGCGGTCTTTTTGAGACGACAGCCCAAGCACTGGAGGATCAAGAGATCAACTATGTAGCATTCGGAGGGGTCGTATCCAACCCCGTCATCTCCCATACCAGAGAAGCCGTTGCCCTGGCAAAAGCTGAAAAGGTCGATGCGGTTTTATGTGTCGGAGGGGGTTCTGTTTTGGACGAGGGTAAAGCGGTCGCAGCGGCAGCCCTTGCCGATCATGATGTCTGGGACTTTTTTATCGGTACTCCGATTCAAAAAGCCCTTCCTGTTTTTAGTATCCTCACGCTGGCAGCAACCGGCAGCGAGATGAACGGTAACAGCGTCGTGACCAATGAACAGACACTGCAAAAATTCAGTTTCTCCTCACCGCACACCTACCCCAAAGTATCTATTCTTAATCCCGAATTGACCTTTTCCGTAGATAAAAACTATACGGTCTACGGTTCGGTCGATGCCATTGCCCATGTCATTGAAGGCTACTTCACTCAAAATAAAGGTGCCCTTTTTCAGGACAGATTGACAGAAAACATCATCCGTTCTGTTATCGAATCTACGGATCTGATCCTGAAAAACCCTGAAGATTATGACGCCAGAGCCCAGATGATGTGGTCCGCGACCATGGCACTTAACGGACTGCCTGTGGTGGGACTTAACGGTGTCTCTTTTCCCAACCATATGATAGAGCACGCTCTTAGTGCCATCTATAACATCGCGCACGGCGCAGGACTGGCCATTGTCATCCCCGCATGGATGCAGTGGTATGCCCAACAAAAACCGCAACGTTTTGAACGGTTTGCCCAAGAGATTTTCGGCTTGGCATCTATCGGGGAGGGCATCGAAGCGCTTAAAACATGGTTTCGTGCCATAGGAGCGCCTGTCACTTTGGACGAGGCCGGGATCCATGCAGATGATATTCCTATGATCGCAGCTAATGCTGCTGAGATAGCCAGAGCATGGGGGCTTGATACACTCTATACCGAAAAAGAGATCACGGAAGTACTGAAGCTTGCCTGCTAAAGTACTTCGTCTCTGCATTACTTAGGGATTTCCTGCATGATCACCTCTTAACTTCGGGGCCAAGATCCCTGAAATACAACAATCACTTTTTACCGTTTAACCCGATATAAATCAAAGAATATAACAGGCTTTCAATTATGCTATAATCGTCGGATATGCCTAATTAAAGGAGGCGACGTGACTAAGCGAAACCTTGCAGAGCTGACTGCACAAAAGACCGGTTTATCGGAAAATGAGTCCACACAGTTAATGAATGCCACATTCAGTGTACTGGCGGGTTATTTGAGTGTTGAAAAAGGGATCACCATCCCCCACTTCGGAACTTTCGACGTACGTGTCCGTAGAGGGCACCGTTTTTTTAACTTTTTCCGATCCAAAATCATGATGACGCCTAAAAAATACTCCATTTTTTTTCATCCCAGCCGCGAATATAAAGAGATGATCCGTCAGGGAGAAGTATCATGAACGAAAAAGTCAATTTTGACGACTTCGTCGAACAAGTAGCTTTAGAGTCCGGTTATGATTATGACACGGCAAAAGAGTATGTCGAAAGGATGTTTGAGACAATCGTCGAAGAGAGCACCAAAGGGCGCTGGGTCAAAATCAGAAAATTTGGAAGCTTTCAGCCCCGATGGTATAAAGCCAAGCGCGGCGTCAATCCCCAAACCGGTGAAGCCTTAGATATCTTACCCCATTATCATATCCACTTTGCGGCATCCAAAGCGTTGCAAGAGCATCTGAACAGCGGACGTTCGCTTACTCCGATCGAACTGGAAGAGCCTTCAACCAATATCTTTCAAAAACTTGCCGTGGTCATATTGGTCGCACTGCTTGCGGCATGGATCTACAAAACCTGGATGGCTCCCCAAACTACGACCCCTGTTTTCGAACCACAACCTGAAAAAGTAGTCCCTAAAGAGCCTGTCACCCCAAAAGTAGAACCTAAAGCGCTGATGACCCAGACTCCCCAAAGAAGCGAACCGATCATGCAAGAAGAGTCATCCCAAACCGAGATCTCTAATACTGCTGTCACGTCAAATGCCTATCCGGGAACACACAAAGTAATGGCCCGTGAGACACTCTCCCAAATCGGTTTGGCTGTCTACAAGGATACCCGCTACTGGCCGCTGCTTCTGCCGGCCAATGCCGATACCGTCAAGGACCCCGACCACATCCTCAAAGGGATGCTGCTCAATGTACCCGATATCAGTGAAGGCTCCCGCTTGTATGATGCCTATGTACAAACCTACCGTGCCTATTTGGCGGCAGATAAGATGGGCCGCTCTTTTTGGGTGCTGTGTAACGGTCACACTTTTTTTAAAGAGCCCTTTATGGCATACCTGAAAAAACGTATCGATTCGGCCGATTACGCTATAGTCCAAAAGTGCCGCAAGGAGTAGTCGATGTCCCTTTGGGCTTCCATCTATTTGGGGGTCATTATCCTCAGTGCTCTCTACTCTATCAGACTCTTTCGTTTTATACGCTGGTTTTGGCTGGGAGAGTTACTCTCTTTGACTTTTGTCATTGCTTTTTTTCTCTTCTATTATGAGAAGATGGCGCTTCCAGCAGATTTTGTCTGGATATTTCTTATGGGAGCTTATATACTTTATTGGGAGCTGTGGGTAAACCGCCACCTCATCAGTGCCTATCTAGGCCACCTGGAAATAGGCAGCGGGGAACTTCTTATCACCTTGCTGATCACTTTTTTTCCCCTTTTTTATATCATGACAGGCGTAGGGCTGCGCTATTTTTGATCACTCGGCGTCAATACGGTGTCGGGCTTGAGGCTCTGCCCGTAATCTCTCTATGGGTATCTTCTGGCCGCTTTTTTCACATATCCCGTAACTGCCCTGAGCAAATTTGGAAAGCGCATGGTTAACCTCGGCCAACTCCGCTTTTTGCTGCTTGATCAAAGCAGAGTGATCCATCGCATCGGTAACCAATGATGACAGATCCGCTTTATCATCGATGTCGGCATCACTTGAAATAAGGTTCATTTCACTTTCCAGCTGAAGAAGGTGTTCTTGCAGTTTGTTTTTCATCTCTCGTAAAGTCTGTTCCAACTCTTGATATTCGTTCTGTCCCATCTTTTGCTCCTCTGCTTATTCTTTTTATTCTTCGGCCGCATTTAAAATGTAATAACTTTTTATTATATCACTTCTTGCGAAAAATCAGATACCCGACAAGATCTCTTCCAAAGCAGCCTGCATACGTTTATAATGATCTCCATGCCAATAGACACGGTCACAACGGTCACAGATCTCAAAATAGTCAAAAAAACGGATAACCTTTGGCGGAAGACGATTAAGGATATGCTCTTTTTCCACGACTCGCAAAGGTCTATTACATACAATACAGCGACTAAACTTTTTACGATAGGTTTTGAGCTTGAAAGTAGCTGCAACATCCTTTAGTTGTGCCGGCATCTGTACATCTTTGAGCAGATACGTTAACGCCCCTTTACGTTGCGAGAGCTCCTTGTCACGTGTCAATATGATACGGTTTTCTTTCCGGGCCAACCGTATAAGCTCACTATCTTCAATCTGCTCAAAAAAGAGCGTATCAAATCCCATCATCCGAAGATATTTTGCCAACTTCCCCAAATGGCAATCTGCGATAAAGGCCGGTCTCTTCTCTGCTGTTTTCTCTTTCATCTACCGTTATAGACGCTGTCGACTAACTCCCTTCAAGAAATTTCACACCATTTGTGCTATGATTGCAAACAAAAAGTATCACACTAAAGGCTTTATTATCTTACGTTTCATAAAAAAATGTTGTATCTATGCACTTTTGACACTTTTCACGCTCGCCCTTCTTTGGACACTTTACTTCAAAGTTTACGGCAACTTCCATAAAGTTGATCATAATGTCTACCGATCAGCACAGCTCTATTCGTTTAACCTACCCCACTATATTGAATCGCACAATATCAAATCGATTATCAACCTCCAGGGTCCATCCCCCAAAGAGTGGTACAGCGATGAAAAACGTATCTCTTCTGATTATAACGTTTCTCACTTTGATTTTGATATCAGTGACAGACGCCTTTTAACCATTCAGCAGATGGATGCCCTGGTCAAACTGATGCAAGAAGCGCCCAAACCTCTCTTGATTCACTGTAGAGCGGGAGCGGATCGTACCTCTTTGGCTTCGGCTTTATACCATTATGCGGTTAACAAGGATCTGCCAAGTGCGCAAAGTTCCATTTCAATCCTTTACGGTCATATCCCATGGTTCGGTTCCAGAACCATTACTATGGATATAAGCTTTGACAACTACGTAAAAGCGTATCCGTTAAAACCGTAACAGCCCCAATCTTCTATAATGATGCGAGTTTATGTATGAAAATGACGACCTTTGACTTCTTAAAACGTTCTCTCTCCACACCCAGATTCATACTCTATTTTACACTGCTTAATATGGTTCTTTACCACTATCCTCTATACAGCTATGCACTCTCCAACCTCACCCTCTCCCTAAGCGGTCTTCTCACATTGTTAACTCTTTTGATCGGTCTGTTTATCGGTATATCCTTACTTCTTTTTCTTGTTGCCCTGATCTCAAGCCTTGCACTGAAAGCCTTCAGTATCTTTATCGTTATCGGTAACGCGATAGCCGTCTATTTTATTATCTCCTATGATGTT
>JBFEYF010000103.1:0-7390 GCA_041562295.1 Sulfurimonadaceae bacterium | reverse complement strand
TACAACCCCGTTTTAAATGACCTTTACCATGCCACGAAGGGAGAAGGTGCTTTTTTAAACGGTCAAAAAATAGCTGTCTCCAAAGAGGCTGACCTCAAACGCTCACTGATCGCGACAGGTTTTCCCTACAGCAGCGATAAAGTCCCTGAAGATTTTGAGTGGGTTGTCTCTCGGTTTGCAAGGATGCTGCCCAAAGTACAAGATATCCGACGGCTGGGATCCGCCTCTTTGGATCTGTGCCTGACAGCCCAGGGTGTCTTTGACGGTTATTATGAGATGAACCTCAAACCCTGGGATGTGGCTGCCGGTATTTTGATTCTCCAAGAGGCAGGCGGACGGGTTTCCGATGAACAGGGAGAGTTCTATGATATCTTCGGGGGAAAGATCATCGTCGCTTCAAACGGGGCCAACCATCAGGCGATTATCGATCAGCTTCGCTAATCGGTCATTATTTGCTACAATATAGCATTTATGATCGAAACAGGTTCTCCCATGACGCAAAAAGAGCTTTATAAAAAATTGACACTCTCTTCTCTTTTTAACGATACGCCTATTGTCATATTTATATGGGAAAACCGCCCGGGGTGGCCGGTCGAATCGGTCTCACCCAATATACAGACGATCTACGGATACGATCCGCAAGACTATATAGAGGGGAGACTGGTCTATGGCGAGCAGATTCATCCCGATGACCTGCCCATCGTCATGCAGGAGGTGAGTGAAGCCTCTACCGCCAACGTCAAATCTTTTTCCCACCAGCCCTACCGCTACAAAAAAGCGGACGGAAGCTACAGTTGGGTCAGTGACGCGACAACCATCATACGAAATGAAAAAGGTGAGATCACCCACTACGTAGGCTATCTTACCGATATCACTGCCTATATCGATACACAGTCCATGCTCAAAGAGCAGGAAGGTCGTTTTAAAGAGCTTTTTAAAATCGCACCGGTAGGGATTGCCTTAACGACGATGAACGGAGAGTTTTTAGAGCTCAATCAGGCACTGCTTGAGATGACCGGATATACACACGATGAGTTTCTCAAACTCTCCTACTGGGACATTACGCCGCAAGATTACAAAGAGCAGGAAGAGGTTCAGCTCAAAGTTTTGACAGAGAGCGGTAAATACGGTCCCTATGAAAAAGAGTATATCCACAAAGACGGTCACCGTTTTCCTGTTTTACTCAACGGAATCATAACCAAAGACCGTTTCGGAACCGAATATATATGGTCGATCATCCAGGACATCTCCGAGACCAAAAGTGCCGAGCAGCTGCTTAAAAAAGCCCAGGAGATCACCCATATCGGGCACTGGAAACTTGATCTGTATAGCAACAGACTCTCCTGGTCCGATGAAGTCTATAAGATCTTTGGTCTCAAGCCCCAGGAGATCGAGTCTACTTATGAAGCTTTCGTAGGCTTTATCCATCCCGACGACCGTGAAAAGGTAGAAAAAGCGTATGCAGACTCTATAGAAGAGAAGCGCCCCTACAGTGTCGAACACCGGGTCATCCGTCCCAACGGTGAGACACGTATCGTCGTCGAGCAGTGCGAGCACCAGTATGACACACTCAACAACATCATCGCCTCCATCGGTACCGTACACGATATCACCGAACGCAAGCAGGCGGAACTCTCTTTGCAGGAGAGTGAGGAGCGTTTTGCTCTTGCTATGAAAGGTTCCAATGACGGTCTTTGGGACTGGAACTTTAAAAACAACACGGTCTACTACTCACCGCGCTGGTTCACCATGCTGGGGTATGATCCCGAAGAGTTTGCCCCGGCTGTAGATACCTGGGGGCTTTTATGCCACCCTGACGATCTGCACGAGACACTGCACAAGGTAGAAGCCTACAGGGAAGGAAAAAGTGAGTCGTTTGAAGTAGAGTACCGTATGCGTCACAAAAAAGGGTACTATGTTCCCGTACTCTCACGCGGTCATATCCTCAGAGACCCTAAAACCGGAGAAGCTTTGCGTATGGTCGGTACCCATGTCGATCTGAGCAGTTTCAAGGAGATGGAGTCCAACCTCAAAAAGGCCAAAGAAGATGCCGAACGGGCCAATAATGCCAAAAGCTCTTTCCTGGCCAATATGAGTCACGAGATCCGTACCCCGATGAATGCCATCCTGGGCTTTGTAGATATCCTGGCCAAAGGGGAAACCGATGCCAAGCGTCAAGAGCAGTTTAACCATATCAGAGAGTCCGGTAACTCACTCATTACGATCATCAACGATATCCTGGACTTTTCCAAAATCGAAAGCGGTAAACTCACCATTGAACATGCCCCTTTCGCGCTTAAAGACGCCATCGAAAACGTCGCTTTCCTCTTTGGAGAGAGCGAGCAGCAAAAACAGATCAGGTTTCACTACACGATTGATGAGAAGCTTCCCAAGCAGGTACTGGGTGATTCGGTCAGGCTCAAACAGGTACTGAGCAACCTTTTAAGCAATGCCATAAAATTCACACCCGAAGGCGGGGAGGTCTCGTTTACCGTTCGCTATAACGAGGAGGACAACACCCTCTTTTGCAGTGTCAAAGATAGCGGTATCGGTATCGCCCGGAAGAACCTTGAAAAGGTCTTTAGACCTTTTGAGCAGGAAGACAGCTCTACTACCCGGGAATTTGGCGGGACAGGGCTCGGACTGGCTATCAGTGCCAAGCTTGTCGAGATGATGGGCGGCAAGATCGAAGCCAAAAGCAACCTGGGGGTCGGCAGCCACTTCTTTTTCTCCATCCCGTTAACCCTTGATCATAAGCACAAGATCGTTACACCAAAGTCAGAGACAAAGATCGTTCCCGATACCTTTAGCGGAAAAGTTCTCATCGTTGAGGATAATAAGACCAATCAAATGTTACTGACGATCTACCTGGATGAGTTCGGTCTGGAGTATGATATCGCAAACGACGGCGTCGAAGCGCTGGAAGCATTCAAACAGACCAAGTATGACCTTATACTTATGGATGAGAACATGCCCAATATGGGCGGTATTGAAACGACACAACATATCCGGGACTTAGAGAAGAGTCAACAGCGCAACGCGATCCCGATTATCGCTGTTACGGCTAATGCTTTGCGAGGGGATAAGGAGCGTTTTCTTGAAGCGGGTATGGATGACTATATCAGTAAACCCTATAACGACACCGATCTCAAAAGTGTCCTAAGCCGCTATCTGAAAGCTTCCTCCTAAAACTCATCCCAAAAAACGCTTCAAAACCGCGAACAGGGTTTCGTGTTCGACAGGTTTGCCGATAAAATCATCCATCCCTGCAGCTAAAAAGCGCTCTTTGTCACCCTTCATCGTGTTGGCCGTCAAAGCGATGATCGGTACCATCGTTTCAAAACGCTCCCGCAGGCGTTTCATCGTCTCGATCCCTCCCATGTTGGGCATATTTTCATCCATCAGCACCATATCGTAACGCCCATCTTCATACATATTAAGCGCTTCTACCCCGTCATTGGCAATATCGCAGCTTATACCCATCCCTTCAAGTAAAAGACGGATCAGCATCTGGTTGGTTTTATTATCTTCCACGACAAGCAGGTGTGCGGCAAATGCTGCATCCATGCTATCTGCCACCTCTTGGGGACCTTCGTTGGCAACGATATCGACCTCTGTCAGAGGAATCTGAAGGGTAAAGGTACTTCCCTCTCCCTCTTGACTCTGAACACTCAAACTCCCCTGCATCATCGTCGCGAGTTCGGCCGAGATGGAAAGTCCCAACCCGGTCCCCCCGTACTTTCGTGTCGTAGAGGTATCAGCCTGCTCAAACTCCTTAAAGATACGTTCCTGGGCCTCATCACTCAATCCGATACCGGTATCTTCTACAAAACAGGTCAATATACCCTCTTTGTATGAAGCGCCGAGTGTCACACACCCGTGTTCAGGCGTAAACTTGATCGCATTGGACAAGAGGTTGGTAATAACCTGGGAGATACGGTGCCAGTCACCGTCGAGTGTCCGGTTCAGTGTAGTGTCGTTTTGTTCCTTGAACGAGATCCCTTTTTCGTGTGCGCTGCGTTTAAAACTTTCTGTCAAACTCATCAATGAGCTTTGGAGATGAAACGGGGCATAATCGAGTGCGAACTTACCGCTTTTTATCTTGGCGATATCAAGGATCTCATTAAGCAGGTAAAGCAGCTGCTTGGAGTTTTCCAAAGAGATATCCAGATACTTTTTCACTTCATCATCAACCTCTTTTTTCGAAGCGAGTGACATAAAGCCGATAATCGCATTTAACGGTGTTCGAAGTTCATGACTCATATTGGCTAAGAAACGGTCTTTTGACTGCTCTTTGGCCAATTTGTTTTTGGTAAATATCAGTTCACTGATATCGTGCCTGACCGAAAGGTACTCATAGATCTCACCCTCCTCATCCAACAGCGGGATGATGGTCATATCTACATAATAGGTACCTCCATCCTTCGCCCTGTTTTTCAGATCTCCCCTAAATACCTTTTTGGCTTTGATCGTATCCCACAGCTCCCGGTAGAAGCTTTTAGGATTTGCCGGATGTTTGACAATGTTGTGCGCTTTTCCTATCAGTTCATCCCTGCTAAACCCGCTTATCTTACAAAACTTCTCATTGGCATAGGTAATCCTGCCTTTGGGATCCGTTCTGGATACGATACTGTTTTCATCCAGTGCGACTTCAAGCTGTTTGGTCTCCCTGAAGAGTTTTTGGTTGATCTGATGTTCACTGATCAGATCATCATGAAGTTTTTGGATCTTCGATTTCGAATCCAAAAGCTCACTGTAGTCGACGGTCTGTTTTGTGACCATATAGCCGATCACTATCCCCTCTGAGATAGCAAAAAAAGCATGTAACAATGTAATATCCCAGCTGCAGCCATAGTTATATATCATCAGCGGCATATCATAAACGGCAACACCCTTTTGCTGTAAATAGGTAAAAAGCAGATGATATAAGACGGTATACAGCGTTGCAAAGATAACCGGCACCGTATCTTTATAGTAAGCCAAAAAGGCCAAAGCGACAAAGACATGAAAGTGCATCTCGATGCGCCCCAGATGTTGCTGTATAAAAATTACCGAAAAGCTCATCATCGATATCGCGATGATGATGCGGAATATCCTGGTTCCCCTATAACGAATGTAAAGGATCGCAGGGATCAGGAACATCATGCCGCCGCTTAAAAACCCGAACCAGTAGGTATGGTACGTGATCGAACTGATAAATGTCGCAATACCCCACTGTATCCCCAGCAGTATCAGCATAACTTTGTCAGCTTTTAAACTTTGTTCCCGCAACTGCAATCTTTTATCACTCATAGGTCCCGCTTCTTTTGTACTTCTGCCTCTTAGTATAGCACCTCTTACAAAAAATTTCACCTCTTTTATCTTTTTAGAGGCGCTACACCGATTCTCCTTTTAAGCACAAATCATCTATCATTGCATTATTACGAAAGGGAGAGCGTGTGACCAAAGAGTTTGATCTGATTGTTGTCGGTTCCGGGGCCGCAGGGATGATGGCTGCTATAGAAGCGGCCAAAAAGGGGCACCGTGTACTGCTACTGGAAAAGCTTGGCCAGATCGGCGCCAAACTCAAAGCGACAGGCGGCGGACGCTGTAACCTGACCAACACCCTCAGCAACGAAAGCTTTATGCAGCGCTTTGGCAGAAACGGCCGTTTTATGACACCTGCACTGGAACTTTTTGACCATAAAGCACTCATCGCATTTTTTCAAAGTATCGGTGTCCAGACCCATGCACCCGACGGCTACCGGGTCTTTCCTGTCACGCATAACTCCCAGACGATCCTTACGGCACTGCAAGCAGAGCTTGAACGTCAGCACGTAACCCTTTTGTGTCATACCAGGGTCGATGAGATCCTGCTGCAAAGCAATCACGTCACTGGGGTCAGAAGCGGTGATAAAATTTTTACCGCACCCCGCTGTATCATCGCAACAGGGGGCCTTGGGTACCCGACACTCGGAGCTGAAGGAGACGGCCACCAGATGGCTCAGCATCTGGGGCATAAGATCACCCCTTTGCATCCTGCGATGATGCCCCTTCAAACACAAGAGAGCTGGATAGCCAACTGCAGAGCAGACACTATCCCTAAAGTAGAGCTACGTGTCGATCTTCCCAAGGCCAAAAAACTGCGTGCCACAGGGGATCTTATATTTACCAAAAACGGCATTCGAGGCCCTGTTGTACTTGATTTTGCCAGAGAGGTGACACCCCTGTTGGAAAAACATGGCAAGGTTCCGCTGCTTTTGAACCTGACCAAGGGGATGCATGAAGATGCACTGCATCAGCACTTTAAAAAAGAGCTGAACGAAAAACCGGGCCAGTCACTTTTGGCATTGGTAACAACCCTGCTGCCCCAACCCTTGGCCAAAGAGCTGTGTCATTTGGCCCAAGCCGATCCCGATACCCCCTATACGAAGCTTGACGGTCCTACCCGAGAAAAGCTTATCAAACTGCTGGCATGGACGCCGCTTACCGTAACCGGGCATGACGGTTTTAAGATGGCCATGATTACCAGAGGCGGTATCTCGCTTAAAGAGATCATACCCGAGACGATGCAAAGCCGTTTGGTCGGGGGACTCTATTTTTGCGGCGAGGTGATGGATCTGGACGGCCCCTGCGGGGGCTACAACCTGCAATGGTCCTTTGCATCGGGCTATCTGGCCGGTCAATTACTCTGATAATACCGCATCTATATCCTGTTAGCTCCCGTCAAGATATCTCTATGGGGTAGCTAATAGCAGGCAACACGTTCTAGCCCTACTCTTCCGCTTCGTAGACACTGTCTGCGATAATAAGATACTCTCCCGCCAGATCATAATATTTGGGCTGAAGCGGGGGATCGGCCGATTCGGAGATCCACTTTTTACCCTCCAGTACATTTTTATGAAGTACCAGATTGTTGTCTAAAAAAGCGTTCATCTCATTGGTCATTCGGATACAGCCGTGGGAGTGGGGTCTGCCCAAAGAAGCGGTACTTCTGTGCGCATGAATGGCCAGTGCCAGTTCATCTTCGATCAGGTTCCACTCCTCTTTATCTTCCACCTTGGTACCGTTTTCGTCAAACGTGTTATAACGGATACTCTTTTGCCAGCCAAAATAGAATACAAAACGTCCCTTTTCACCGTAAGGCATCGTTATACCGTCATCTAAAACCTTGCCGTCAGAACGCCAACCGCTGACAATTTTAAAGATTCCCGCAGGCGTCTTAAGATAATGATCCTCACCGTTACCCACCCTCACCTCTTTTTCCATATTACCGCTTGAGATCAGATCACTGCCGATGATATGAAACTGTTTAAGGCGTCTGTCCCAAAGCAAAACCATAAGCATCTGACGTGAGAGGTCCACAAAGGTCACGAACTGGGTGCGTTTAAGATATTTTTGATAGTCTCGT
>JBFEYF010000102.1:0-7491 GCA_041562295.1 Sulfurimonadaceae bacterium | reverse complement strand
GGTGATCCAGACGGGCGCGACGGTCGGTATGTTCCAGATAGAGAGTTCGGGGATGCAGGACCTTAACCGCCGATTGAAGCCATCCTCGTTTGAAGACCTGATCGCGGTCCTGGCACTTTACCGTCCGGGTCCGATGGAATCGGGGATGTTAGATGACTTTATCGAACGTAAGCACGGACGTAAAAAGATCTTCTACCCCTTCGAAGAGGTAAGTTTTGATCTGCTTAAAGATACACTGGAACCGACCTACGGGATGATCGTCTACCAGGAGCAGGTCATGCAGATCGTACAGACGATCGGCGGTATGAGTCTGGGCGGCGCGGATATCGTGCGTCGAGCCATGGGTAAGAAAAAAGTGGATGAGATGCTTAAATATAATAAGCTTTTCTCAGAAGGGGCCCAAAAGCAGGGGCTTGATTATGAGCGGGCATCCAAGCTGTTTGAACTGATCGAAAAGTTTGCGGGATACGGGTTTAACAAGTCGCACTCGGCAGCCTACGCGATGGTTACGTTCCAGACAGCATGGCTGAAGACCTACTATCCGCAGGAGTTCATGGCGGCACTTTTGACTTCGGAAAAGGATAATACCGACAAGATCGTCAAGTATATCGATGAAGCTAAACGTATGGGGATCGAACTCCTGCCGCCGGATGTCAACCGATCGGTGTTGGAGTTCTCTGCGATGAAACAGGATGGCAAAGAGGTTATCCTGTTCGGTATGGGTGCCATTAAAGGTATGGGAGACTCAGCCGTTAAGTCACTGCTTAAAGTACGAGAAGAGGGGATGTTTGACGATCTTAACGATTTTGTCAACCGGATCGATACCTCCAAGATCAACAAAAAGGTACTTGAGTCTCTTATTAAGTCGGGGGCCTTTGACCGTTTTGAAAAGAGCCGGCATGCTCTGTTGGAACAGGTAGAGGTATTGGTATCGACGGCCGCGGAAGCCAGCCGTGCCAAAAAGATGGCTGTCGGATCGCTCTTTGGGGATGATTCGGAGATGACGACGGTGGAACTGCAGCTTAAAGATGCTCCTGAGTATGATCTCAAAACGATCCTTGAACTGGAAAAAGAGACGCTGGGTATCTATGTATCGGGCCATCCGCTTGATGAGTACAAAGAGCAGCTGGATAAACTCAACTATACGCTCTCTTCGGAGATCGAAGAGCTGGGGGATGGCAGTAATGTGATCATCATCGGAAAAGTGGAAGAGGTCCAGGAGAAGATCTCCAAAAAAGGCAACAAGTTCGGTATCGTCAATATGATGGACTACCACGGGAATATCGAGTTTATGCTCTTTTCCGATATGCTCGAAGAGCTAAAAGAACGCAATCTGGAAAAACCGGTCGCCTTTAAAGTGAGTATCACCAAAGATGACCAGTTTACCCGTATCAGTGCACGCAAGATCCTGGATCTAAAAGATGTCAATAAACAAAAAGCGAAGAAAGTGGAACAGGTTGCGCCACCGGAACCGGAAGAGCCGCTGACGGTCTTTATGGACCTTTCTTGGTCAGAAGATCTTTTAGTAGAGTTTTACCGTATCGCCCGCGCCCATCCGGGCAGAAGAAAACTGCAGCTGACTTTGACCAGCAAGCTGCAGAATGTCGTTATCGACTCGCAGATTTCGGTCAGCTCAGAAATTATCGAAAAGATTGAAAAGATGGGGATTAAGGTCGCCTAACAGCAGCCGGGATTATCTTTTTTTCCCGCTTCAATAGCCTCAAGCTGTTTTTTGAGCTTTTTGTTTTCATCCAGGACTTTATACAGAAGATTCTTTTGTAAAGAGCTCTGTTCCAGTTGCAGACAGCTTTTATAAAGTACCGACTTGAGACTCTCAAAAGTGATCGGCTTTGAAATAAAACTGGTTGACCCGATGTCGATCAGGTTGACCAGGTAATCGCTGTCCTGGTGGGCAGAGATAAAGATGAAGTTTTGCTGGGGGCTGTGCAGTACGATCTTTTTGGCCATGTCGATACCCGACATCTTGGGCATAACGATATCGGTGACAACAAGGTCAAAGTACCCTTTTTCGGCTTTGTGCTTTTCGATAAAGAGCTCTAGTCCCTCTTTCCCGTTGCCGGCTACCGTCACTTCTTTAAAGAGTGCTTTCAGAATATGGGTTGTCTCTTCTCTAAGCTGTTCGTCATCCTCGACAAAAAGGACGCGCAGTTGACTGGTCATATTCTGAAGAAGTTTTGTATCGATTTCCAAAAGCGGAGCCTTTCCCAGTTCAGATAGAGAGATTATAACACTTTTTTTTAAAAGCGCGGTTTTTTTTGGTTACTGTATGTCGAATTTCTTAAAGGGCTCTTTTTTGAGCTCCATAATAGGGCGGTAGAGAATCTCCAGCACCTCATACTCCGCTTTTCCTTTGGGAAGTGTAACCTTGATCTGCTCCCCTTCGGCTTTACCCAAAAGGGCTTTGGCCAGAGGCGCTTTATAGGAGATAAGCCCGTGATCGGGTTCACTCTCCAAGATACCGGTGACCGTAACCCTGATCTGCTCTTGTGTATCCAGATCTTCGAGTGTGACTGTCGAACCGAAACAGACCCGTGCGTGATCCAGCGTGGAGGGATCGATGATCTGGGCGACATCCAAAAGTGAGGAGAGGTATTTGAGCCGTTTATCGATGTGGCGAAGCTTCTCTTTGGCCGCATGGTATTCGGCATTTTCACTTCGGTCCCCATGTTCCGCAGCGATCTGCTTCTCTTTGTTGACCCGGGGTTTTAAGACGGTATTGAGATGGGTGAACTCTTGACTTAAAGCTTCAAAAGCTTCCGGTGTCATCGGCTCTCTTTCCATAAAAACCCTTTTTTAGTACAAATTATATCTATAAATGCCGATTTAAGTAAGAATTTTAAAAAATATAGAGAGAATATGTTCTAGATTAAGAACATCGGTTAAGGTCTGGTATGGATTTAGGTACGGTCATTGGTTTAGTTTTGGTTTTCGCGCTGCTTGCAGGGGCGATGACAATGGGTGTTGGTGTTGGAGCCTATATCGATATTCCTTCCGTTTTGATCGTCTTCGGGGGAACACTTGGTGCCCTGATGATCGGTTTTAAAATGGAGCAGATGAAAAATTTTGTTACCATCTTCAAAGTCGCTGTCAAACCGCCTCAGGAAGATCTTAACGCTTTGATCGACAAGCTGGTTGACTATGCTTCCAATGCCCGTAGAGAAGGGATCCTCTCACTTGAAGGTGCTGTCAATAACGAAGAGAACCTCTTTTTGAAAAACGGTCTTCAGATGGCTGTTGACGGACATGAACCCGATACGATCCGTGAACTTTTAGAGATCGAGATGGAACAGACCTCCACGCGACATAAAGGCAACGCTGCGATCTTTGACCAGCTGACGGCGTTTGCCGGTGCGATGGGTATGATCGGTACGCTTATCGGTCTGGTAGCGATGCTTTTGAACATGGCTGACCCCAGTGCGATCGGTCCTTCAATGGCGGTCGCACTACTTACGACGATGTACGGTGCGATCCTGGGTAATACGGTCGGCGGTCCGGTTGCCAATATCCTCTTGATCCGTAATGATGAAGAGACTTTGGTCAAAGAGCTGGTTATCGAAGGTATCATGTCGATCCAGGCGGGAGACAACCCCCGTACACTTGAAGACAAGCTGAACTCTTTCCTTGCGCCGAACGAGCGTAGAAGCCAGTTTAACTAGGACCATGATAGATGTCTAAAAAGAAAAAGCCCTGTATCTGTAAGCGTTGTCTTCCCCAATGGCTGGCAACGTTTGGCGATATGATGTCGCTGCTTTTGTGCTTTTTCGTACTTCTGCTTTCGATGTCCAGTATGGATGCCAAAAAAGTCTCTGAAGCGATCGGTTCACTTTCGGGAGCCATGAGTGTCTTGGAAGGGGGGATCAAAACGGAGATCTCCAAAAAACGTGTGCAGGAGTCTACACCTTTGGAAAACCGTGATGAGAGCAGTGAATCGGTTAACCGTGTCGCCGCTTCCATCATCGAAGCTTCGGAGATGATCAAGCAGTCCGGCGGACCGGCCGTATCGCTGGAAGAGAGTGAAGACGGTTTCCTGATCCGTTTGCCGGCAAACCTGCTCTTTAAACCCGGTTCTGCCGAGATCGAAAACGAAGATGCTATTTTATTTCTCAAACGGATGTCTTTGATTATCCAAGAGTTTCCAAACAGTGTCGAAGTAAGCGTGCGCGGACATACGGACAATCTGCAGCCGGGTGCCAACTCGCTTTTTAGAGACAACTGGGAACTCTCTTCAGCCCGTGCGATCTCCGTTTTAAAGATCCTTATCCAGGGCGGTGTTGTCGAGGAACGCATCCACGGTGCAGGTTACGGAGAGTTTCGACCGATCGCCACCAATGCAAGCGAAGCGGGACGTGAAAAGAACCGCCGTGTCGACATTCACTTCTTCAGTATGCGACAGCAGGATGAGAGTAAGATCAAAAGTCTTTTGGACAAAGGTTCTAAAGGGTGATCCCGCGTCTTCTTTTTATCTTTGCGCTCTTTTCCTGGAACCTTTTTGCCGAAACGGTACAGATTCCCAAGGTCGATATCGCACTGACGGCTCCCAACGAACCCAAAGATCTGGTCACCTCACTGAATATCCTTGTCATTCTGACGCTATTGGTCCTGGCCCCGGGACTGATGCTTGTGATGACAAGCTTCACCCGTTTGATCATCGTCTTCGGATTTTTACGCCAGGCGATGGGGACACAGCAGATGCCGCCGACCCAGCTTCTTGTCTCGCTGGCAATGGTACTGACCTTTTTTATTATGGAACCGGTCTTTAAAGAGGGGTATGCAAAGGGTGTGACACCCTATATAGAAAATAAGATCGGGTATGAAGAGGCGTTTGTCAAAACAGCAGAGCCTTTTAAAGACTTTATGGTCCGTAACACCAGAGAGAAGGACCTGGCGCTTTTTTTCAGGATCAGGGGACTGGAAAACCCGCAAACGGTAGCAGATATTCCGCTTACCGTTGTTATCCCAGCATTTATGATCAGTGAGCTCAAAACGGCATTTGAGATCGGCTTTTTGCTCTTTTTGCCGTTTCTGGTCATCGATATGGTCGTATCATCGATCCTGATGTCCATGGGTATGATGATGCTCCCTCCGGTCATGATCTCCTTGCCGTTTAAGATACTGATCTTTGTCCTGGTCGACGGGTGGAATCTCCTTATTGGAAACCTGGTCAGCAGTTTTAAGTAGCTTAAAGAATCGAAGCGGCTGTCAGCCGTGAACTTTTGGCCTGCTTTTTCAGTTGTGAAAAAGTTTCGGATATGACATCTGTTGATGCTAAAACCAACTCCTTTCTCAATTCGATCATGGCGGCACTCACCTGCAGAAGCGGTAGGGTGCGCAGTTCGTTAAAACGACGTAATGAAAAATATGGGTGCTTAAAAACCTATACAGATACCGATATATTGGGCTAAACTCAAGGTTATTTAAAAATGGCTACAATAAAAAGAAGAATCAACAGGGATCCGACACTTTTATAGATTTTAAGGGTTTGCATAGGAGATGGTAGCGCACAACGGTTACCTTTGGGCTACAAAAAAGTTTCAACATGTTAAACTTTTAGGATTAAAACAAAAGGCTTGGATTTAGATGCAGTGTGACTATTTGGGTAAATGCGGTTCCTGTACCCTTTACGATAAAGATTATGAGCAGCAGCTTGAGTATAAACTTCAGGTAGTTAAGGAACTTTTTGCACCCCTTTATCAAGGAGATTATGATGTCATACGCTCCAAGGAAGAGGCTTTTCGGGCCAGAAGCGAGTTTAAGCTGTGGCATGACGGGGATCGTATCAGTTATGCGATGAACAGTTTGACACGTCAGGGTGTGGTGATGATAGAGAGCTGTTCGATCGTATCCCAACCGATACAGCAGCTCATGCCCAAACTGCTTGATGCCATCAAATCACACGATCTCGATTATAAACTTTTTAATATCGATTTTCTCTCATCGCTCAGCGGCGAGATGGTCGTTTCGCTTATCTATCACCGCAAACTGGATGAACTGTGGCAGCAAAAAGCGCAAATCATCGCCAATGATCTTGATATCCATATCATAGGACGAAGCCGAAAGCAGAAGGTCGTTATCGGGCAGGACTATATCACGGAAGTGTTGCCGATCATGGGAGAAGAGTTTAGGTTTGTCCATATCGAAAACTCTTTTACCCAGCCCAATTCCGAGGTCAATATCAAGATGGTCGAGTGGGTGAAGTCCCAGATAGGCAGTAACAGTAGCGACCTTTTGGAGCTTTACTGCGGTGCCGGTAACTTTACGCTGCCGCTTTCAAAAAACTATAACCGTGTCGTTGCGACAGAAATTTCGAAATCTTCCATCCATGCGGCTTTAAGAAATTGTGAATTAAACGATATAGATAATATCACTTTTTTGCGTATGTCCAGTGAAGAGTTCGTTCAAGCCTATAACAAAGAGCGTACCTTTACACGCTTAAAGGGTATCGACCTGGAGACGTATGATATCGATACGATCTTTTTAGACCCGCCGCGAAGCGGATTGGATGACACGACCAGGGCACTGTCCCAACGGTTTGATACGGTCATCTATATTTCGTGTAACCCCGAGACGCTCAAACGGGACTTGGAAACGCTTGGACAGACGCATGATATAAAACAGATGGCGGTGTTTGATCAGTTTGCGTACAGTAACCATTTGGAGATGGGTGCCGTACTAAAAAGAAAAGAGGCTTAATGAGAGAGTTAGCGAGAGTACTATTGGTTATGGTTTTGTGCACAAGTGCAGTGATGGCGCAGACACTGGAAGAGCAGGTGCAAAAACAGGAGAATGAGATCAAGCGTTTGAAACGCGAATTGAGTGTTAAAGAGCAGGAGATTAAAATTTTGCTCATCACACTTAAAAACGCGCAGCAAGAAGCGGTACTTAACAGTGACGGAACAAAACTGGAGTTTAAAGATGTCAACCAGCTTTCAGCTACCAGAGTCGTCGTCAAACCCTCTATGCTAAGCGAAGCGGCTATCAAAGAGATAGATCAGGGCAGCTATACCGATACCGATACGATGAGTGCCAATATGGCACAGAGTGTCAAAGAACAGGATGTCAGTGTCGAGGTAGAAGGTAAAGAGAAAGAGGCTCTCAAAGAGAGTGCAACAGAATCGACACTCAAAGAGGCTCCAAAACGTCAAGATGGGCCTAAGGTGATTGCCAAGCTTACCTATATGAAGCCTTCCAAGTTCGAGTTGACTGCAGATGCCCAGATCTTTGCAAAGATCTACGGAAACGCTATCGAGACGTGGGAACAGGGGCAGCGCTTTACCAGTAACAAGCGCAGGGGTCCGTGGATCCAAATCACCGGTAAGATTACTGCCAAGGGATGGGAACAGGTGAAAAAACCGCTTTGGATTGATGACCAATATACAAAGATCGTTAAATAGCGTATGAAAAAAGTAGCGGTTGTAGGTGCCGGCGCATCTGGACTTATAAGCGCTATTTTAGTCGCTTCCCGCGGTATAG
>JBFEYF010000101.1:0-7512 GCA_041562295.1 Sulfurimonadaceae bacterium | reverse complement strand
TTGGAGACATCCAAAATATCGTTGATGATCCCCAAAAGCATCTCCGCAGAACGGTGCACCTTTGATATATAGTTGTGCTGTTTACTGTTTAGATCTGTCTGCAAGGCCAGATGGCTCATCCCGATGATCGCGTTCATAGGTGTTCGGATCTCGTGGCTCATATTGGCCAAAAAGTCCGATTTCGCCCGGACTGCCGCCTCTGCCGCCTCTTTAGCCTCGATCATCGCGTTTTCCGCGGCTTTGCGTTCGGTGATGTTCTGGATCAAGGCGGTAAATACCCGGTGGTCCTGAAAACGTACCTCTCCGATGCGTAACGCTATGGGGAACTGTGTCCCGTCTTTGGCTACGGCCATCACTTCGGACGTTTTTCCTATCGCTTTGGCGATACCGGTGCGCAGATAGTTTTGCAGATATTGGTCATGATGGCTTTTGTGGGGTTCTGCGGCCAACAAAGAGACATTCTCTCCGATCACCTCTTCCCTGCTGTAACCGAAAAGCTCCTCCGATGCCCGGTTAAAGCTCTTGATGATCCCCTGCTCGCTGATCGTCACAATACCGTCTGCCGCCGACTCCATGATGTTGCGCAAAAAGGTCTCGGACTCTTCCAGCTGCTGTTCCACAAGTTTACGTTCGGTTATATCATGAACCGAACCGATCGAACGTATCGGATTGCCAACCTCATCATAAAAGGTCTTACCCATTTCATAAACATATTTGACCCGCCCGTCTCTCATCAAAAGCCGGTGCTCTATACTGTAAGGGACTCTTCGTGAGACAGAGTTATAAAACGCTTGGTCCACCATCTCTTTATCTTCCGGATGGATACTCTCCATCAAGAGTTCATAACTGGGTTTAAACGTTTGTGCATCTTTTTCAAAAATACGGAAAACCTCTTTGGACCACTGCAGACTCTCCTCTTTGAAGTCCAGTGCCCAGCTTCCTATATGAGCGATCTCCTGCGAGATATCCAGGATCATCTGGTTATCTTCTTTGATAAGTTCGCCTCTTTTGCGCTCACTTATATCCTCGACGATCCCGTCCAATGAAACTGCTTGGCCGGCCGCATCTTTGACCACGTACGAAGTAATCGTGACAAAACGCTCTTCGCCTGATGGGTGTATATAGCTCATCTCAAACTGTACGACGACCGCTTCATCCGAAAGAAGTGACTTGATGGCATGATGCGCCCGTTCAATCGAGGCACCGGTCCAATGGATGACCTCCATCCAGGGGGTACCGACACTCTTTTGGGTATCGATACCGAAGATCTCTTCGGCAGCCTCCGTGACAAAAAAGAGATTGCCGTTAAAAGGGTCATGGCTGTACAGCACAAAGGTCTTGCCAATATTGTCGACAAAGCTTTGAAACCGCTCCTGGGATTCGATCAAAGGTGTGATATCCTGGATATAGCCGTAATAATGGGTAACTTCATCCTCGTCATTTTGCATGATCGTACAGTTTGCGTCTATCCAAAGCGTTCTGTGGTCTTTGGTGCGCAACCGGTAGGGCTCCATACGGAAATAACTCTTTTTCTGCCGTGTAACCGTTTCGACCTCGGTGGAGATGCGGTCCAAATCCTGGGGATCGATGAGATCGGAAAAGTTCAACCGGCCTGTTTCAAACTCCTCTTTGCTGTATCCGAGAATCGTTTCTACATTACTGGATACATACTCTACGGGCCACCCCGCTTCATTGGTCCACTTCAAAATAACCGTAGGCCCCTGCCGGAAAAGCTCTTTTTCCGCTACAAGCTGCTCGGTTTGCACTCTTATCTGCTCTTTGAGATTATCCTGATGCGACTCCATCAACTGCTGCGCTTCATACAGGTCGGTCAGGTCCGTTCGAACAGAGACATACTCTACGACCTTACCGCTACTGTCGACTTCCGGAAATACAATGGTATCGACATAATAATCTTTGCCGTCTTTCGCCCGGTTAAGGACTTTATGGTGCCAGATTCTCTTATCTTTCACCGTTTGCCAAAGATCTTCAAAGACCGCTTTGGGCATATCCGGATGGCGGATGATATTGTGAGGCTTGCCGATCAGCTCCTCCTTAGAGTAGCCCGAGACCTGACAAAAATTATCGTTGACATAGGTAATCCTACCTTTGGTGTCTGTTTTGGATACGATCAGAAGCTGGTCGGCTACGTCGCTGAACTTTTTCAAACTTCTGTTTTGCTCGGCCAGACGCTCTTTCTCTTCCACCTGCTGATGGTAGTAACCGATAATCGCCGAGATATTGGCATCTATGATCTGCGTAATATCTTCAAAAACCGAGACCGTAAGATCTTTTTTCTGAATGAGCAGCACCATGATAGAGCGCCGGAAACTTGAACAGATATCATAGATCAGCTGTATCGGGATATTGCGCTGATGGATCTCTTGGGTAAACAGATGGATGATCGAGCACTCATGATCACAGGAGCTTCCCTGCAGACACTCAAGAAAATAATCAAAGATCTGGGAGGCGTAGGATTGTGCAAAATAGTCGTGCTTCATAAACGGTATCAGCTCTTTTTGAATCGTTTCCGAACCCAGCCACTTTTTGATGATATGATCACGATTGTCTATGATATGTTGGATGTAATTTTTGATATCGCTCATAACGACTTCCCTTCGGGTAAACTCATAATAAACTCTGCACCCTCTTTCACATTGCGTACCTCAATCTTCCCGCTTATTTTTTTCAGTACCGAATAGACCATCTGCAGTCCGATACCCGTTCCTTTACTCCCCTTGGTTGTCACAAACTGATCAAAGATCCGTTCGATAACAGATTCCGGTATCCCTCCGGCATTATCTCTGACAACGATCATGATCTTTTTATGCTCTTTGAAGACCTCTATAAAGACCTGCGGATGCAGAACACGCTTTTCTCTAAAAGCATCCTGCGCATTGTTGAGCAGATTGATGATCACCTGATAAAACTCATTGGGGTATCCCAATACAAAGAGGTTCTCATCGCCTTTGAGGGAGATGTCGATCTCATGATAGGTATCCCCCAACAGCTTGAAAATATTTTGAAACGCCTGAAAAGGAGAGAAGCGTTCCATCTCTTTATGGGGCTTGAAAAAATGCCTGAAATAATCCATCGTTTCGGTAAGAAAGCGCACCTGTTCCTGGATCGTCTGCACCACTTCCTGCTTTTGCCCAGGGGCTACAAAGTCCTCTTTAAGATACTCTGCGGCCAGTGTGATCCCGTGAAGCGGCTGCTTCCACTGATGGGTCAAAGCATTGATCATCTGCCCCATCTGCGCATGGCGGTTATCCAGTTCCATCACCTGGTCCTTGGTACGGATCTCCTCGACCTTGTTTTTGATCTCCTCTTGTAAAAACTGGTTCAACTCACTGAGCTTTCTCTGTTTTTTATACAAAGAGACCGTCACATCGACTTTCAGCAGCAGGTTTTCTATGATAAAAGGTTTGGCCAAAAAGTCATTGGCACCGCTTTTGAGCAATCGGGAGATCATATCCTGATTGGTCGTACCGGATAATCCGATGATCGGAAGGTCAAGGAAGTTATCATCCTTTCGGATCTGACGCAAAAGCTCTATGCCGTCCATCTGGGGCATTTCAAGATCGGTTATCAGAAGGTTGACGATATTCTCTTTTAAAAAGTCATACACCTGCGTACTCTCTATACAGGTGTGGACCGTGTAGTTTTGATTGCGCAGGACACTGGCTACATGATCTGCGAAAAACTGCGAATCATCAACGACCAATACACACGTATCCTGATGCGCCAAAAACTGTGCCACGCTTTTTTTGATCTCATTGGCCAGGAAATTTATCGGGTTATCTTTGGAAAGGTAGTCGATAATGCCCAGCTGGAAAAGGTGCTCGCGCCGTTTTTTTTCAATGCTTCCGGTCAGCACGATCACTTTGGATTGCAGATAAAGCTCCGTGGAACCCAAATACCCCATCAACTCCTCACCCGTTCCGTCAGGCAGTTCCAAATCCAGGATGATAAACTCTATGGCGTGCGTACTTAAAACCTCTCTGGCCTCTTTGAGTGAATAGGCACTGAAGACCTCAAATCCGGGGAGCCTGGAGTTAGAGAGATAGGAACAGAGTGTCTTATTGATAAGCTCGGAATCTTCAATCACCAAAATCGGAAATTTATGCTGTATCGTCATAGCTCATCATCCCGTACATCGGATTCGGCGAATTCGGCTTTGATTTTGGAGATCTCAGGCAAGACCCGGTTAAAGCACTCCACGACATCAGGGTCAAAATGGCTTCCTGCAGCCTCTGTGATAAACTCGGCAGCCTTTTCGATACTCCATGCCTGTTTATAGGGGCGTTCTGTCGTCAACGCATCAAAAACATCAGCAACGGCGACGATCCTGCCGCTTAGAGGAATGGCATCCTCTTTAAGGCCCAAGGGGTAGCCGCTTCCATCCCACTTCTCATGGTGGGTCAAAGCGATCTCTTTGGCTATTTGTAAAAGTTCGGAGTCATGCTCACCGATAATCTCGGCCCCGAACTCCGGGTGTTTGCGCATAAACTGCCACTCCAGATCATCCAGTTTGCCCGGTTTTAACAAGATGTGGTCCGGGATCCCTATCTTGCCTACGTCATGCATCGACGCGGCCTGATACATCAGTGCGGTCCACTCATTGGCTTCATCGGCGAGTGCTTCGGCGATCAGCCTTGTATAGTGGCTCATTCTAATAACATGCAGTCCCGTCTCATTATCTTTATACTCAGCAGCCCTGCCCAGTTGACGTATGATAGCCAGGCGGCTCTCATTGAGTTCCCGGGTCCGGATATCGACCCTTCTTTCCAGTTCTCTGTTTTGATCATACAAAGCCAGATGCGTTTTGATACGGGCTTTGGTAATGGCGGGGTTGATGGGTTTGGTGATGTAGTCCACGGCGCCAAGGTCCAAACCTTTTTGTTCATCTTCCTGTGCGCTCAAGGCAGTGATAAATATAATAGGAATCTGTTTCCACAGAGGGTTGCTTTTGATGATACGGCACACTTCATAACCGTCCATATCCGGCATCATGACATCAAGCAGGATCATATCGATAGCTATCTTTTTTTCCAGTACTTTCAGTGCCTGCGTACCGTTTAAGGCAGCGCGAACCTTATAGGTATCGTGCAATATAGTACTTAAGAGGTCAATGTTCTCCGGCGTATCGTCAACAATCAAAATGGTCTGTCTATTTTCCATTTCCCACCTGCCTTAAGTTCATTATATCACTTTAATTTATATAATCGCAGTATTACATACATAAATGGATGAATCATGGATATTTTACTCATTGATGAAAATCAAAAACTGACACAGCCTATAAAAGCCTATTTTGAGAACAAACTTATCAATGTTACCGTCTTCAATGATTATGATGAGATCTTAGATACATTGGAGACTGTAGAGTTTCATCATTTCGCTCTTTTTGTTCTGGCAATCAGCGTACATGATAAACGGGGATTGGACCTTTTGGACTACATGAATCTGACCCATATCCATAAACCAGTTATTTTTATCAGCTACGATAATGATCTCAGGCTCTTAAGCAAGGCTTTTGCACGAGATGCCGAAGACTTTATCATCGTTCCGTTTGCGATGAAAGAGCTGGAGTTGCGCATGATGAAGGCCCTTCGTAAAACCATCTCCAAAGATGAAGTCTCACTGAGTGAAGACTACAGCTACATCTTCTCCGAACAGACGCTCTCCTTTCAAAACCAGTTCAATGTTGATTTGACACCCAAACAACGTGAGCTGCTCTACCTTCTCATAATGCATAAAAACAGCCTGGTTACTTATGAGATGATCCAGGACTCTATTTATCATGACAAACCGTTTAGTAATAATGCCATAGCAACTCATATACGGGATATTCGAAAAAAGGTGCAAAACATTACGATCAAAGCGGTCAAAGGACATGGGTATATTTTAAAAACCCTTGATTGATCAGATCTTCTTTAAGAGACTACCCGATCAACTTTATGGTACTATCAGATACAGAAGTGTTCAGAAAATAAGATCTATCTCCTACGCAGGTAGAAGAAAAAGGGAGTCTGCATGGAAACTGTTAAATGGGAAAAGAGGTATGAAACCGGCGTTGAAGATATCGACTTGCAACATCACTACTTTTTAAACCTTATCAATCACTTCATCGTCGCCATCAAAAACAAAGAAGATGTCAAAAACCTCAAAGCATTGGGCGATGAACTCAATGCCTACGCACGGTTCCACTTTAGCAGTGAAGAGCGGATGATGGTAAAAAGCGACTACCCTGACTATGAACTGCACAAAAAACACCACATAGATCTCATACAAAAGCTCGGTATAGAAGAGTACAGACTGGTCAATGCGACACATATTGATGATGCTTCAGAGGTCATTGACTTTTTGATACAGTGGTTTATTAATCACACCACTAACGAAGATAAACTCTTTGCCAACTATCTGCTTTCCAAACAAAATAAAGAATCATAATTAAAGTATCGCGAAATAATGTAGTTTTGAGGTTTGTAGGTGGTGGGTCCTCGGGGGATCGAAGCCACTGAAAACGCCCTGTTTCAGGGACTTTATTTATTATGTGTGGCTTGTAAGTCGACCCTATTAGCCCATTTTGAGCCACACTTTTGGCCACACCTTTTCCAGATAATTTATCTCTATAACAACCCTATCAGAGGTTTTAAAGAGCAAAATGTACTTTAAAATTTTTAAAGCACTTATCATTTATCACTCTTTTTTTTATCTTCGCTTTCATGACGAGATTCAATAGAAATACTTTCCTCGATGATGCGATCATTTCTTATTGAAGAAATATAACTAGTCATTATTAAGTTATCAGGTTTTCTCTGTTGCTGGCCCTTTGATGACATTACTGTAGGTATATTTTCCTTATTATCACTCTCTTTTGAGTCACTCATACATTTCCTCCTTTCAAATAATATATATTAAATAAAACAACTATGTAGACAAAGACAACCAAGAGAGAACTAAAAGTCATCCTAGATGCTTTAGACACATACAGTGCCCGACGCTCAACAATTGCTTTATTGTGATCCAATGCAGCCTTAGTATTTTGAATTAATACTATAAGCCCTCTAATATGTTCATACTGGTCTGATTCTACCTCTTCTATACTTGAAGTATTAGGAGCACCTAATGCTTTAGTATTTCCTTCTATTAGTGAATAGAGTAATAATAGTACGGCCAGAAAACTAAATACAAAAGAAATAGCTAATACGTAAAAAAAAGGCTGACTCTTAAGCTGGCTTAATACGGCACCTAAAATTGCAACATTAACCCACATTACCATTTTCATAAGATTTTTTTGAACCGGTAAAGACGAACTTAGCACTATATCAAAATCTTTACGCAGTGATTCATACTGTAATGCTAAGTTTTTTTCCCTATTTTCAATTCTCTTTAGCAAATCCATCATACCACATTCAATAATCTACACCCCGCCGAACATCGGTATCTCATTACAGTTGGCATACTCCTGGATCAGGGTGTTGTTTAAATAGACGTCGATGCTTTTAT
>JBFEYF010000100.1:0-7542 GCA_041562295.1 Sulfurimonadaceae bacterium | reverse complement strand
TCTCTTCAGCCAGGGGGATAAAGGTGTCGGGTGAGATGATCCCCTTGTCTGGATCTCTCCAGCGTATTAACGCTTCGGCACCGATGATCGTGTTATCGGGGATATGCACTTTGGGTTGATAAAAAAGCTCGTAATGTTGGGCAGTCAGCGCCTGTCGCATCGCTTTGTCGAGGGCGATATTGTCCTGGACTTTTTGATTCAGCTCTTCGGTAAAGAAGTGAAACTGGTTACGGCCGCTGTGCTTGGCTTCATACATAGCGATATCGGCGTTTTTCATCAAGGTGACAAAGTCGTGACCGTCCTTGGGATAAAAGGCGATACCGATACTGCTTGTGATATTGATCGGATGGGTCTGGATCGTCCAGGTCTCATTAAGGCGCTGTTGGATCCGTTCGATGATCTGGATCAGTTCGCTCATACTGCGGTAGTGGTGCAGGATAATGACAAACTCATCCCCTCCGACCCGGGCAACAAAATCGTTGTAGCGCAGTACCCCCTGGATGACGGAAGCGACATTTTTTAAAAGTTCGTCACCGACATCATGCCCCAGTTCGTCGTTGACATCTTTAAAGTGGTCCAGGTCCAAAAACAAAAAAGCGAATTCACTCTCATAGCGTTTGGCGTCGGCGATGCGGCGATCGAGGTACTCATGCAGTGCATGGCGGTTTGCCAGTCCGCTTAAGGAGTCTTTTCTGGATATCTCGTAAAGCTCTTTTTGTTCACTCTCCAACCGGGAGATGGTCTGAACCATCGATGAGCGTATCGCTTCCAGCTCTTTGATCCTGAAGCTTTTGGGGATCTCGGACTGATAGTAGGCATATTGGCGCAGACGCTCAAGCGGCCGGGTGATATAGTGCCGGAAGATTAACCAGATCAGCACGAGTATGATGAGCGGTAAAATGCCGAACGAGATGATAAAACGGATCTGGCTCTCATTAAAGTGGAGTGCGATCTCATCATGGTCAAGGACAAAGAGCAGGGAGAGATTGTGAAACTTCAAACCGTCATAAAAACGGATGCCTCCTTCCATCCACTGATTCTCTACGAGTCTGTTATAGGAGCTCTTCAATTTGGAGCTAAAAAGGGATGATTTTGACGGGATATGTTTAAAGAAAGGATCGGTCTTTAACAGAACATGGGCGTCATCATGGATGATAATGGAGTGGATGAAGTCATTATAGGATACGGCGCGTTCAAGCAGGGATCTATGCCGGCTGATATGGCCGATATCTTTGATATTTTTGGAGAGCAGATAGCTCATCTCCGACATATCGTTTTTCAAGCTTTCTACGATAGCATAGGCCGTTTTTTCCCTCTGGTCGAGGTAGTAATCGGCAAAAATAGCATACATTGATGCCAACAGGAGTGCTAAAATCGCAAAGAGAAAAAACTTGATCTGTCGCAGCATCTAAAGTAGGTCCCTTGTGGGAAAACCTGCTTCATGTATACGCTGCATCAGTTCATCGGAGATCCGTTCGTTGATCCAGATAATATCACCCAAAGAGTGTTTGAACTCCTCATAGTTGATCTCCAGCATATAGTGTTTGACCGTATCATAGAACTCTTTGGGGTCTTTTTTGACGACGTTGACCGCTTTGTCCACAAGCTTTTTTAACGCCGTAAACTGCTCTTTGTGTGCGTTAAAGATTTCATGGGTGGTAAAGAGCGCATCGACGACGAGAAGCTGCAGTCCGTCTTTGGTCGATACGATCTCTTTGAATCCTTCGCGTTTAAGCAGCGCGTCGTAGGGTACATAGGTGACGATAACGGTGGGGTTGGTCAGCTTGGAGCTTTTGAGTGTCGAGATATAGGCCTGGTCGAAGTTATGAAAACGTACCTTCTGATTTTCAAGTCCGTAATGCTTGGCAAAGTCTTGATAGATGGTGTGGTTGATCGAATCGATCTCAAGATAGACATCGATGGTACCGCTCTCTTTTTTAAGGGCCTCTAGGGATCGGTTGGCTACGATAAGGTCGCCTCCGAAGGAGCGGTCAAACATCATAACGGGCATCAGGCTTTTACGCTCTTTGATTAAAACATTATATTCATACTGGGTACCCACATAGGCATCGGCATTGCCCGCTTTGTAAAGATACATGTTTTCAGCCAAGGAGCTGACATGCATAAGCTTGATATGCAAAGGTTTGAGCCAACCCTTCTCCTTGGCATAAAGCAGCGGCGTATATCCCACCCATGTCGTGGCAGAGATTTTTAACTGTTTATCCTTGGGTGAAGAGCATGATGTGATAAAGAGCATCACCGCAATGGTGAAAAGAAGAAGTCTTGCCATCGTCACTGCCTTTGGGCAAAAATTGGTCGTTTTTAGATTATATAGCCCATAATCTTACAGGATGCTTTACTTTTGAGGGTAGTGAGGAAGAGCCAACCTTATAACTTCTCTACACTGCTTTGTTTTAAAACCAAACCGTAGATCGTGTTGATACGGTCCAGGATCTCCTTTTGTTCGCGGTAGATCTGGGTGAACTCTTCATAAAAGGGGCTTTGTTCCTGCTCGTCCATAGAGTAGTAGTGGGTAATCTTCTCCTCATTTTCGCTGTATCTAAGCAGCATATGGCGAACCGGCACAGTGATCTTGGGATCCGTAACATGGTTTAGGATGTAGCTTATTTTCGATTCGATCACTAAAAGCCTTTAAAAGATAGAATGGATGGTGTGATTGTAGCTGATTGATCTCAAAGAGTGCTGGATTAGAGCGTTTACAGCACAAATAAATCAGAGGAGAATAATCAACTAAAATTAATAAAAATAAATATATACTCTGGATACATTTGTGAATAAACGCTACAGAGGAATACCCGCAACATGGAAGAGATACAACAACTGCTCTCAAATAAATACAATATCAGTAAAAGAAAAACGACGTTATTCAGTCATAAAAACGGTATCGGACTCTTCTTTGTCGACCACTATATATCGGATGAGATGGTTGAAGATATCAGTAGAGAGCTGGATAACAAATATCAACTCAACCGTATCAACCGAAAAACACTTCATATTATCTTCAAATAGATGCTTTACAATGAACGGTGATCTCTGCCTGTAGACACTAGCGTGATAGAGGGTGTGACAAAAGGTACGATCAGCCCGGGGAAGATACTAAAAGGTCTCTTTTCTCTTGAATCTAAATTTTATTTAGTAATTTTTAACTTTAAGAGGGATATGATAGACAAAGAGTCATGGAAAGATAAACTTCGATAGACCGGATGAGGGAAAGAGACATGATCAATGCTACAACGGATATATTCAAGTATACAAAGTCTCTAAATGTCCTTTATGTTGAAGATGAAGAGAGTTCGCGCAAACAGATTGCGTCGATCTTATCGATATTCTTTGCGAGTGTCGCCACTGCCGTAGATGGGCAAGATGGATGGGAACAGTACGAACAGGGGGCATTTGACCTCGTCATTACAGATATCAGTATGCCCTCAATGAACGGCATCGAACTGCTGCAAAAAATAAAATCAAAAGAGCCGTTGCAAAAAGTGGTGATTATCTCTGCGCATGATAACGGTGACTACCTTCTGTCGGCGATACGTTACGGTGCCGACAGTTTTCTTTTAAAGCCCGTAGAACAGGAACAGCTCGAAGATGTACTCTATAAAGTGAGCAGTGCCATCTATAATGAAAAACTTCAAAAAGCGTATCAGATACAGCTGGAAAGCGAAGTCAAAAAGAAAAGCGAAGCCCTGATTGAACAGGCAATGCGCGATAAGTTAACCGGCGTCTTTAACCGTAACAAACTTGACAGGATGCTTCTGGAACCGGGCCATAAGGTGTTAATGCTTCTTGATATTGACAATTTTGACAATATCAATACGACCTACGGCTACTATAACGGTGACCTTATCATGCAGCAGGTGGTACACTTTTTTAAAGAGCACGGGAACAAAAACGCCCAACTCTTTAGAATAGGACATGACGAGTTCGCCTTTTTATACAGCCACACCTCAATGGATTCGGTTTACGCCGATGCCCAGAGACTGCAAAAAGATATCGCGGCACATCCTATAGAGTATGAAAACACCATTGTAAAGTTGACCTTTACGATTATTTTGGCTGAGGGAGAAAAAGATCTGCTTCGGAATGTCCATATAGGGCATAAGCAGACACGAAACCTCGGAAAAAACCGTATCGGTGTTTACAAAAAAGATTCCCACGTTGAAAAGAAACAAAAGCAGATACAAAAATGTACCTATATCCTGCATCAGGCCGTCGAAGAGTCCAAAATCTTTCCCTATTTTCAACCGATCGTCGATAATGAAACCCAGAAAATCGACAAGTATGAGTGCCTGGCTCGTATGGAGCATGACGGGAAGATCTACGGGCCTGCCACTTTTTTGGAAACAGCGGAGCTTACGGGGATGCTGCCCCGTATTACACGTATCATGATTGACAAAAGCTTTGACTACTTTCAACAGCGTCAAGAGACATTTTCGATCAATATCAGCGAAATCGATCTTAATGACGACTATCTGGAAGCATTTTTGGAAGAGAAGAGCAAAGCCTACGGTATAGACCCCTCAAGAGTGGTTTTGGAAGTTTTGGAAGGTATCAGCGCCAACGGTGCGCAAAATAGCCTCAACCAGCTTATATCACTGCGCGAAAAAGGGTTTCAGCTCGCTATAGACGACTTCGGGGCCCAAAATTCCAATTTTGAACGGGTCTACCGTCTGAGTGTCGACTATATCAAGATCGACGGCAGTTTTATCAAAGAGATCGATAACAATGTCAACAGCTATAATATTGCCAAAGCGATCACGGATTTTGCAAAAAGTATTAATGCCAAAGTGATCGCGGAACATGTAGACTCTCCCAATGTTTTCAGCAAGGTCAAAGAGCTGGGTATCGAGTTCTCCCAAGGTTACTTTTTTGGTAAACCTCAAAACAGGATAGATCAGGAGCTATTGTAATGAGCAGCAAAATAGAAATCGAACGGATTAAAGAGTTAACAGGTAAACTCACGGTGTTATATGTTGAAGATGAGACCGTCGTTCACCAGCAAATAGTGGGGATACTCAAGCTCTTTTTTGGACGGATCATCAGCGCTTATAACGGTCAGGAGGGGTTGGAACTTTTAAGAAACAACCAAGTTGATCTGGTGATAACCGATATCCAGATGCCTCAGCTAAACGGCCTGGATATGGTGGCGCACATCAGAAAAGAGATGCCCTTTCTGCCCGTTATCATCACTACCGCCTTTAATGACCAGGACTACTTTATACGCTCCATAGATTTAAGAATTGACAAATACCTTTTAAAACCGATCCAGCAAAAAAGTGCCGAAGCCGTTTTTTACAGCGTTGCCAAAATGATTGACGACCGCCATAAAGCCGAGGAGCTGGAGCATAAAAAGCTTCAGGAGAGAATCAACAAGGTCTCCAACCAGGCACTTTCTCAAATCGCAGACAGCTATCAAAGCCCCTGTATCGTCTATACGGGAGAAAGCGTCCGGTATATCAACAAGGCGTTTTGTGAAATTTTCGATACAGAGGCACTTGATAGTGTTGAAAAGGGCGATGTCGCCTTTGACCAGCGGGAAGGGTTTTTAAGCGATCTAAAATCCTATGATGAAAAAGAGCCGACAAAAAACCGTGTCTCGATACGGCGTAAAAACGGCAGAAAGATCTATAGGGTTATGCGCCATGCACTCGATCTTGACGAAGACGGCAGATCCAGTACCATATACCTCTTTAACGATATTACCCTCGAAGAGTATCAAAAGATCAAGATACAGTCTTACAGCGAGATGCTTGAGGAGTTCATCTTTAAAACGCGCTACCGGGTACCGCGTAAGCCCGTAGAGAGTGCGAACCCTACCGAAGAAGCTGCAAAAGAGCCTGTCAAAGTGGAGCTTAAAGAGGAGGTTTCAGGCGCTCCCAAACTGGTTATCGATGATAGTGAATATGAACTTTTGCGCCGCTCTCACAAACACAAAACAACGGCTGTAGACTATATAGAAGAGCTGGATGATGACACGCTTAAGGAGTTGACAGATCTGGACGAACTCGACAAAGATTTTGAGGAGTCCATTGTTTTGCTTAATGAAGAGGCCAATATTGAGGGGATCCGTCAGATGGAACAGCAGCTTACACAATATGCTGCCAAGATCAGCCTCCTTTTTGAGTTTGAGGATCTCTCTTATGCGATACGCTCCCTGGCGTTACTGTTGGCGTCTATTGATGAGCAGCAACTTGATGAAAAACGGTTGAAAAAGATCGTACTCTTTCTTTCGGGCATCCAGTCGGATCTTGCCGGGTGGCGGGAGACGATCTTTATACAAAAAGATGCAGTAGATATTCACTATCTGGACAGCTCACTTTTTAGCGCCTGTCTTCAGATCGAGTTGGCTTTGACTGACGAGATCAGTGAGATGGACTCCGACGAGGATGATTTGATCCTCTTTTAAAGGCAGAGTATGAAACATGTGGGAAAATTGTTTGTTGGATTGGGATCTGCCATCATTGTCGTCGTGCTCGGTTTTTTCTTTATTCATCTTCAGGATGAACGCAAACACGGTTTTTCGTTCGTTCAAAAGATGGCGGACAATAAAGCGGAAGCGATATTTGACAGTATCGTACTGCTTCGGAACTGGCATGCAAAATATGAGTATGTCTATGTGAAAAAACAAAAATCGATGGATGCCAACCCCTACCTTCCCAAGAACACCCTTCAGATTGATGCCAAGACGACACTGCTTCGGGTCAACCCCTCATGGATGACCAAACAGATGGCCGAAATGCTTAGCAAGCGGGATAACTTTTTTTTCCATGTGACCAGTTTGAGACCGCTTAACCCGACCAATACCGCATTAAACGCTTTTGAGAAAGAGGCACTGCTTTATCTGGAAAAATATAACGATAAAAAATATTATGCCCATTTTGATACAAAACGGCAGATCAAAGATTATATGATGCCGCTTAAAACGGATAGAAGCTGTATCGGTTGCCATCAGCAGAACAAGGTGGGCAAACTGGGGGGCGGCATCAGGATAAGCATCCCTTTTAAGCAGTACAGTGCCGAAATAGAGCGTATAGAAGAAAAATTCAGCAACAGTATCTCTATCGCCTTGTTTGTAGCGCTTATGGTATTGCTGCTGTTTCTTTGGATCTATAAGATCTCAAGCAGGAACCTGTTTTTAAACCAAAAAGTCCAGGAGGCCATCGAAACCAACAAGAGTAAAGATAAAATTCTGCAAGAACAGGCACGAAGCGCCCAGATGGGAGAGATGATCAGTATGATCGCCCATCAGTGGAGGCAGCCTCTCAATGCGATCAGCGCGGCATCGATCAAGTTAAATCTTCTGCGTGAGATGAATGAAATTTCCGATAAAGATATCGAAGAAGCCGCGACGTTTATTCAGCATGAAACCCATGAGATGTCGCAGATCATCAACGATTTTATGACATTTTTCAAGTCAGATACCCAAAAAAGCCTCTTTTGTTTGACCGAAACACTCGAAGATACGTTTAAGATTATCGGGGCACAGCTTGAGAGCCGCGGTATAGAGTTCTCTTTTAATGT
>JBFEYF010000099.1:0-7615 GCA_041562295.1 Sulfurimonadaceae bacterium | reverse complement strand
GGAAAATCGCATAAAACTCTTCAAGCACTGCTGTCGCTACAGCCTTATCGAACGATTTTCCGCCGGCGATAAATTTGGAGATCTCGGTGATCGCCTCAACGTTCATGTGGGAAAAAAGGATAGCCGTATCATCTTCACCGACCTGAACCAATAGCATCGCTATCTTTTCGGCCGTACTCATCTCATCAAATTGGGCTTGCTGAGTTGTGCTCAGATTCATGACTTGCCTCCTTTATCAAAAGCATCGAATACCGAGCTCTCCTCTTCGATCAATACCTGAAGCAGGGTTGCGACCTCTTCCGGGCGGTCCTCCACGATCGTCTTGATCTTTTCAAGAAGGACATCATGTTTAAGCGCCTCTTCGTTGAAGTTCTCGTTGACACCCAGCTGGTCTTCGACTTTTTTACGCATCTCCTGGACTTTGGTCACAAGATCCTCATCCTCTTCTTCCTCAAGATCCAACAACGGCTTGTGAAGTTCGTCTTCGCCCTCTTCGATCTCCATCATACGCTCGGCAAACGGAACGATCACTTTTCTGTAGAATATAAAGAGTATTATACCCACAACCAGATATTTGATGATCGGGGACAACGGTCCGACATACTTTTCGACCGCTTCCATAAAGCTGGCGTAACCCTCTTTGGGCTTCATAAGCGCCTGGGTCTTTTTAAAGGCAAAATTGCTCACCGTGACTTCATCCCCACGTGCAGGATCGGCACCGATAGCCTGCTTGACCAGACGCGATATAGCATCCAGCTGCGTCGGATCCAGTGCTACATAGGCCAAATCACCCGTAGCCTTACCCTGATCGTCAAGTTTGTACTCATATTTTCCGTCAACAACAACTGCGGCAGTCAAACGTTTGAGGGTCGCAAACTCTCCCTTGATATTGGAGACCTTTTTTGATATCTCGTAGTTGGTGGAGGTCTTGTTCTTGGAGTATTTTTCGGTTGTCTGCTTGCTTTCTATGCCCTCTACCGGCCCGATATTACTGACAGCTCCCGGAATTCCGCCGATCTCTTTGGGTTTGAACCCTTCGCGCTTCTCTTCAAGGATCTGCTCGCTTCGTACGACGTTTTCCGGATCAAAAACCTCTTCGACCATATCTTTTTTCGAAAAGTCAAACTCCATCGTCACTTTGGCGACGACTCTCTCTTCACTCCCGATAAACGGTGCCAATACTTTGACAATCTTATCTTCGTAAGCGTTTTCCAGACGCTTTTTATAGATAATCTGCGCTTTGGCCTGTTCACTTGACTCGGTGAACTCATCCGCCTCACCCAAAGGTATACCGTCGGCGTCAACGACGGTAACATTTTCCGGT
Organism: Sulfurimonadaceae bacterium; assembly: GCA_041562295.1. Lineage (GTDB taxonomy): Bacteria > Campylobacterota > Campylobacteria > Campylobacterales > Sulfurimonadaceae > JBFEYF01. The sequence goes on along the minus strand of JBFEYF010000099.1, from coordinate 6,291 downwards.
GTCATCTTCGGTACAGAGGAGGCGACCAGGTTCTTGATCCCCGTCACCTGTTTGCGTGTCAAACGCATGTTTTCGGCATAGGTAATCGCGATAGATGCTGTAGGAGGGATCTGTTTGGAGACAAAGACGGACTCTTTAGGGAGTGCCAGATGGACCGTCGCGCTGTCGATCGGACGTAAGCCTTCGATCGTTCGGGCCAGCTCCCCCTCTAACGCACGCAGGTACTTGACATTCTGATCGAAGCTTGTCGCCCCGAACTCCTGGGTGTCAAAAAGTTCAAATCCTACACGGTTATCTTTGGGAAAACCAAGAGCGGCGATATTGACACGTTCCTGGTAGACATACTCTTCGGGGACACTGATCGTATTTTCGTTGACCAGTTCATATTCGATACCGTCTTTTTCAAGCTGGGCTACGATCATCGCCGTATCGGCAGCGGAAAGTCGGTCGAAAAGGACTTTATAACCACTTTTCCCTTCCGGTTTTGCATTGTACAAAATCAAAAAGACGATAAAACCTACTACCGCGACAATCGCTGCCGCGATAACGATTTTTTGTCCCTTGTTCAGCTTTTGATACAGGTTGACCAGTTGTGAAACAAGTGCTTTAAAATCCATTATCTACCTATTTGCAATATTTGTCGTAGCGTTCGAAGAATGCGTCATTCTCATGGGTCTGACCGATGGTCACGCGGATCGCGTTGAGTCCGTAACCGGTAAGATCCCGTACGATCATTCCCTTTTCCAAAAGAGTCTGGGCTACCTCTTTAGAGCTTTTTGTTTCATCAAAAATGAGCGTCACAAAATTTGTAAAACTCTCAATTATAGCGAGATTGTTTTGCTTTGCGAAAGTTTTATAACGTTCCATCTCGTTAAAGTTATGCGCAATACTTTTTGTTACAAAATCTTCATCTTCCAGTGCTGTAATTGCAGCCTGCAGTGAAAGGGTCGTAATGTTAAACGGAGGACGGATCTTATAGAGCGTCTGAATGATCTCTTTTTTGGCGATCCCGTATCCGACACGCATACCGCCCAGTCCGTAAGCCTTCGAAAAAGTCCCCAGATAGATCGCATTGGGATATCTGTCGGTCAGCTCTTTTGGCGTCACACTTTTAGCCGCATCGACATAAGCCGTATACTCCATATAGGCACCGTCTACTACCACCAGGGTGTTACTGTCTACCTGGTCCAGGAATGCAAACAGCTCGTCCCGGTTGAGAGCATCACCTGTCGGATTGTTCGGGGTACAGATAAAGACCAACTCCGGTTTATGCTCTTTGTAAAGTGCCGCGAACTGATCCAGGTCATGATGCATCGAATCGGTCTTGATGATCTGGGCTCCGACATGCTTGGCATAGATCTCATACATCGCGAAAGTGACTTTGTTCATCAATACCTTTTTACCGGCACCCAGTTTTGCATGCACGGCAAACTCGATCACCTGGTCACTTCCCGAACCGATGATGATCTCGTCTGCTTCCACCCCGTAACGTTTAGAAAGGCCCGCTTTAAGTTCGAACATCGAATCGTCAGGGTAAAGGGCCATCTTACGTACTATAGAAGCGACCTTGTCACTGACTTTCTGGCTGCACCCGAACGGATTTTCATTCGAAGCCAGTTTGACGATATCTTTCTCATCGACACCATAATCACGTACGACCAGTTCTATCGGCTTACCCGCTTCATAGATCGCGACATCATCCAAAACTTTATTAAATTCCATCTTTACTCTTCTCCGTTGTTTCCCTCGACATAACTGCCCAGCCACTTGATCTCATCCGAATGTCGGGCAACCACTTCGGCAACCCTCTTATCGTCGATATGACCGGCAAAGTCGATAAAGAACCAATATTTATAACCGCTCTCATCCTTAGAGGGACGGCTCTCTATTTTGCTCATATTGATATCAGAGCGCTCAAAATCCTGTAAAAAACGTACCAGCGAACCCGCTTTTTCTCCATCTCTCAGACGTACAAGAATCGATGTCTTCGTATCTTCGGCCGGGGCATTTTTAAAATCGCTCAGCACCAAAAAGCGCGTCTTGTTCTCTTTGGAGTCTTCGATGTTTTCATACAGCGTCGGCACTTTATAAAGCTTGGCGGCGATATGCGAACAGATAGCGGCACTTTGGGGGTCATTGGCTGCCAGCATCGCAGCTTTTGCCGTCGACTCTACAGGGATATGCTCGATCTCGTTAAAACCGTGCTCGATCAAAAACTCACGGCACTGTCCGAAGCCTTTATCTTTGGAGTAGATCTTTTTGATCTGTTTGGTATCCTGTGCCAGCGTCGCAAACGCCATATGGATCGGGATCGTCAGTTCCGCTACGATCTTGACATCCGATTTGGCCAGAAGGTCCAAAGTCTCTCCGACAACACCGTCACGGGAGTTTTCAACCGGGACAACCCCGTATTTGACCCTCTTGGTCTCAAGGTCCTTAAAGACAGCGTTGATGGAGCTCATGCCGATATATTCGCTCATGGCGCCGAAACGGCTTTCGGCCGCCTGGTGGGTGAAGCTTCCTTCCGGTCCCAAAAAGGCTACTTTTTCGGCACGTTCCAGGTTTCTGGAAACGGCAAAGATCTCCAGATAGATCGCTTCGATAGCCGCTTCGTTCAAAAGCCCGTTTTGCTCTTTGTTCAGTTCACTTAAGCGTTTGATGATCGCGATCTCACGCTCAGGGCGGTAGATCGCGGCACCGGTACTGTTTTTGATCTCACCCACACGATGAACCACCTGCATACGCCGGTTAAGCAGTTCCAGTATCTGCGAATCCAGACTGTCTATCGCGTCACGGCACTCTTCTAACGTGTTCATCTCTCTCCTTTTATATACTCAAGAACTTCGGCCATATCTGCCAGGATTTCATCCGGCTGCATCGCTTTGTCGATATGGGGGATGATCTCTTCGGCCTTGCTGTATTTACCGCTGAGTACAAAGATCGTCTTCATTCCCAAAGCTTTCGCGCCCACAAGGTCCCCTTTGACATCATCACTGATCATCGTGATATCGCGGTAATCGACACCCTCTCCCAGCATCTTTTTTGCCAGATCATAAAAAGGGATGCTCGGTTTGCCTACCACCTTGTACTCGGCAAAGGTTGCAGCTTTGAGCATCTGCAAAATAGCTCCCGTACCGGGATAGCGTTTGCCGTCTTTGGCATAAAGCGTCGTTTCATGCATGCCGATCAGCTTCGCTCCGCCCAGGAGAAAATCGATAATCTCGGCAAAGATATCGCTGGTAAAATCTTTCTTTACCCCGATCAATACATACTCGGGCTTTTCAAAATCGAGTAAATACCCTTTGGAACGTAACACTTCCAAGAAAGCCTCATCGCCGTATGCCGCGATACGCTTTGCCGTCACCTCTTTTTCCAAAAGCATGATCGGGTCTAAATAGGCACCCTCTTTGAGTTCAAACCCCAACCCCTTCAAAAAGCCGAAAAAATCGCTGCTCCCTTTTTTGGTGTTGTTTGTCACTACCATATAGGGGATCTGATGTTCATTAAGGTACGATACGAATTCTTTGGAACCTCGGATGGGACTCTTATCCGCATCCGAGATCAGGGTTCCCTGAACATCAATAAAATACATCTTAGTTTAAAAACTCCACTTCATTGGCGATCAGGTCTTCAAAGCTCTCACGGCGTCTGATCAGTCTCATCGTTCCGTTCTCCACGGCTACTTCTGCAGCACGCCCCCGGGTATTATAGTTGCTTGCCATCGTAAAGCCGTAAGCTCCGGCACTGTAAACAACGATCGTATCATTATGTTCCAATAGAGGAAGTTCCACCTGCTTACCGAAAAAGTCACCGCTTTCACAGACAGGACCCACGATATCAGCCGGGCTGGTATCTCCGTCGCGGTCAAGCACTTCGATCTTGTGATAGGCGTTATAAAGTGACGGACGCAGAAGATCGTTCATTGCGCCGTCAACGACGACAAATCGGCGGTCTCCGTTGATCTTCTCATAAAGCACCTTCGTCAAGAAGTAACCGTTGTTCGCCGTCAAAAAGCGTCCCGGTTCACAGATGATCGTCATATCAAGACCCGTCAACGTACCCAAAATAGCCTGGGCATACGCTTCGGGATCGATCGTCTTCTCATCATCATAAACGACACCAAGCCCCCCGCCCACGTCGAAGAACTTCAGTTCGATCTTCACAGCCTGCAGTGAACGAACCAGGTCAGCCACGATCTCACTCGCTTCTCGGATCGGATCCAGTTCGGTCAACTGGCTTCCGATATGGAAATGGATGCCTACCGGATCAAGGTTTGCACTGTTTTTAGTGTAAAGATACATACGCTTGGCCGTATCCAGATCTACTCCGAACTTATTCTCATGCAGACCCGTCGAGATATAGGGGTGGGTTTTAGGGTCGATATTGGGGTTGACACGGATCGAGATTCGCGCCTCTTTACCGAGCTCTTTGGCAACGATCTCGACACGCTTCATCTCCGCTTCACTCTCCAGGTTGATAAAGAGGATATCGGACTCCAACGCTTCACGGATCTCATCATCACTTTTACCGACACCCGAAAAGATGATCTGGTACTTCGGGATACCGGCTTTAAGTGCACGTCTTACCTCACCGATAGAGACACAGTCCGCACCGGCACCAAGCTTAGCCATATGAGCCAGCGTAGAGAGATTGGAGTTGGCCTTGACCGCAAAAGCCATGATAGACTTGCGGGCAGAAAAAGCTGATTTGAGTTGATTGTAGTTTTCGGTGATACCGTCAAAATCGTAAAGATATAGTGGCGTTTGAAATTGCGCAACCGCTTCGCTAAAATTCATAAGTTTTTCCTATCTAAAATTGGGTGATTTTAGCGAAAATGTGCCTAAAAAGAGATTAAATCAGCGTGCTTTTTTAAACCATACGATGAGGGCCGCACTATAGATGAGTAAAACAGGGACAATGATACCCAGCTCCGGAGTAAAGACACCGCCCTGCGTCAGACGGCGAAGCAAAAAGAGCACACCCCAACTCATCAGTGTGACCAGCATCGCCAAGAACGAAAAGAGCGAGACATTAAGCATCCGCGACGAAATCGGGACGAAGAAGAAGATGATCAGGATCATCGCCGGAGCGAAGAAGGGGTAGATCGTCATCGTATAAAGCGCCGTATAGACCTTATCCGGATTGGAGTCCTGCTCCTGCAGCAAGGTAATAGCCTCTATAGCATCCAGAATCGAATAGTGGATCTTCCCTTTATGGATCTGATCCAGGATGTCCGGTTTAAACCCTTCGAGAATCTCGATACTCTTGTCATTAAAGGTCTCCACGACCTTTTGTTCAAAATCGATCTCACTCTGTTTGAGCAGCTTTTGGGCACTGGGGATATACCAGCGGTCATCCCTGTAGTAAGCATCCCGGGCACGAATCACCTCGACCAGGTCTTTGCCCGTCTCATGAAAGATCACCAGGTTGGAAGCCTTCTTGGCAACAGGATAGAGTTTTTCCATATAGACATAATAGTCTTTATACTTAAAGAAGAGATCGCGCGTCGTACGGGAGAGCGTCCCCTTGCTTGAGATACTGGTGACAAACTCTTTGGCATAGGCATACTTGGTCGCATGGGCACTGATATAGATCAGGGTGAGGATCATAGAGACGATTATAAAAGGGCGCAGGATCTGCCACTTCGTATAACCGATGGAGTAAAACGCCACCAGTTCATTGGAACGGATCAAAAGCAGCTTGGTCGCCACCATCGCAAAGATCAGTGCCACCGGCATCAAAATATCACTGGCCACCATCGAGTGGTAGTAAAGATAAAGCATCCGCAAGTTGGCAGAGTTGGGAAGGGTTTTGGCTTCCTGCAGGTAGTCAAACCCGACATAAAAGAGGATCAGGCCCGCAAAGATTACGGTAAAGATTTTCAGATATTTTAGCGATAGATAGATAAAAAGTTTAGACACCCGTGCCCTTTATGACGACTTTTTTGCAGGCGGCATCTTCTTTTGGGAGAATTTCGATGCCGCATCTTCCCACCCTAAATCGGCCAAAGCGTCAATCGCTTCAACCGTTTTTGCGATCCACTCCTCCAAATAGGCCTGCTCTTCGTCATTGAAGTTCCCCAGTACGAAATCCACGACAGAGCCCTGTTTGGGTTTGCCTATGCCCATACGGACTCTGAGGTACTCCCGGCCGATCATCTTATCGACCGATTTCAGCCCGTTGTGACCGCCGTGACCGCCCCCCATCTTAAAACGGATCGCACCGAACGGCAGGTCCAGATCATCATGGATCACGATCACATCTTCTATCTTGTAAAACTGTTTTACAGCT
>JBFEYF010000098.1:0-7660 GCA_041562295.1 Sulfurimonadaceae bacterium | reverse complement strand
GGATGACCTGGAGCAGGGGCTAAATAGGCTTTTAGCCATGGATGAAGCGACGCGTGAGGAGTATGTCGGAGTGGGACGCGATAGTTTGATCGTTGCCGGAGTTGAGATTCTTAAGGTACTGTATGACCTGCTGGGATTTGAATCTTCTATCGTAGTCGATGACGGGCTGCGCGAAGGTTTGGCCCTGGATATGTGCAAACAGAAGAGTTAAAGCCGCCTAAAATTTTGAACTACTTTTTCAAAGCCTTCATTTTTTTAAAGCAACTGGGTAAAATGCCAAAAAAAAAGAGATAGTTATGTCAGTAGATTATTATAATGCCGGAATGAATGCCTATGAACAGGGACGGTATGAGGAAGCCTTCTCCTGGTACTCCCAAAATGAGGAAGACCCGCGATGCCTTTTCTCCCTTGCCGTCCTTTACTATAACGGACAGGGCGTAGAAAAAAATTTCACCAAGTCGACAGAGTATTATACGAAAGCTGCTGATGCGGGTGTACCCCAGGCGATGACAAGTGCCGGCTTTGCCTATGCGAATGCTTTGGGTGTTCCGGAAGATTTTGATCAAGCGGTGAAATATCTAAAGATGGCTGTGGCCAAAGATCAGCCTGCGGCAAAAATCACACTGGCAGAGCTGTATGCCCGCGGTATCGGCGGAGGAAGCCGTAAAGAGGCAGCTGAGCTGATTCGCGATGTACTGCGTTACGGCAGCGACGAAGAGGCGATGGATGTCTACTCCCGCTATGAACTGCATCTAGCATAGTTTCTCGTTTTTTATCGTCACATAACAGCTTGTCTTTCCTTGTGAAGAGAATATCTCCAGATTGCCCTGCAGCTGTTCATTAGCCAGCTGCTTGGAAAAATAAAGTCCCAATCCTTTTCCGTTTTTCTCCCGCTTGGTACTGAAATAGGGCTCATAGATATGCGGCATATCCGCTTCGGAGATTCCCTGACCGTTATCTGTAAGAATCAGTGTCGTAACGGAGGGATTCTGTTCTACTTTAATCGTGATAGAGGGCTCGTTAACAGGGTTCTGCATAAGCGATTCGATGGCGTTGTTAAGAAGGTTGACCAGGACCTGGATAAGAGCCTGACGTTTGAGTACGACATAGGCAATTTGTGGGATATCCACGATCACCTTGATATGAAGTTTTGCAATCACCTCTTTTCGCAAAGAGAGCACCTGCTGGATGAGCTCCTGGATATCGGTGCACTCTGAAGATTCGGTAGCGGTAAAATGGTCTTTGAAGTTATCTATCATCGTCGAAAGACTGCCGATATGATCTTCGATATTTTCCAGACTCTTGTCTATCTCATCCTGAGTGATACTTTCAAGCTGGATTCGGGTACGGATGGTGTTGGAAAGGGTATTGATCAGGCTCAGCGGTTGGCGCCACTGGTGGGCGAGCATGGAGACCATCTCATCCATGGCTGAGTAGCGGGATTGCTGTACAAGAGTCTGCTGGAGTTGGCGTCTTTGCAGTTGTGAAGTGAGGCGGGCGATTAGCTTGACGTCATTGATCGGTTTGCTTAAAAAATCATCCGCTCCGGCTTCAAAACTTTTTTTAAAGGTATCGTTGTCGTTATTGGCGGTCACCATGATGATAGGGATCTGATCATAATGGGGTACGGCACGAATAGCGCGTGTCGCTTCGATACCGTCGATCTCCGGCATCATCACATCCATCAAAATGGCATCAATAGGGTGACTCTCCAAAATGGTGTAGGCTTCTTTGGCTGAATGGGCTTCATAGATATGGTGGACCCCATACTCATTTAGTAGCAGGGTGATAAGCAAAAGGTTTTGTTTATTGTCATCAACGGCAAGAATATGCTGCTCTTCTAACGCAATCTTCGTATGAGACATAGAGGGTCCTTTATGAGGATACTGCTATGATTATACACTAATATTTTTTTAAGTGATGAAAAAAGTAGGATCGGGATTATTTAAGCGGGGTATTTGATACAAATGCGGCTAAACGCATTTGATCTGTAAAATATCTAGGATTTTTTCAAAAACGGCACCGGCTTCGCGGTCATAATCATCATGGTATTCGATAACCAGTACTTTTTTCCCTCCGTTGACATCGCTGTTATAAAGTTCCGGTTTGATATCATATTGGGGAATAACCGCCTCGATGGCATCATCGATACGCTTTTTATCTTCCTCTGTCTGGTAGGCTAGTGAAAGCTTACTGTAACGCTCTTCACCTTTATATTCTGCATCAATCGAGCACGTAGCCATAAAGATTCCTTTGATCTGTTATAAGTGATTCAATTATACACCGAAAAATTAAAATTGAGCTAACGACTGCTGTCCCAAGGCCTCTAAAAGCACAGTTGCATAAGAACTTTTGGGCAGTGTGAAGCCTAGGGTAACACTTTTACTTTGAAAGTCATACTTAAAAGAGGTTTCGCCTGCAAAGACCAGGGCAGGGCGCCTGATACCTTTTTCGGTGACGGCTATATCAAAAAACTCTTTTTCTATCGCTAATGCATCCGCGTCGGCATGGGGGATGTTTCTGCCTGATACGGCACCTGTGGGTACCACTTTATGCGCCAGGATATCGGGATAATATCTTTGGGGGTTGTTTGGGATAAAACTCTTGCCGCTTTTGAGATCGATAAAGAGATCCCCTTTGAAGAGCCTAAAAGGAGCCGAAGGATCGTAATCTGAAAGACTCAGCTCGATACGTCTGTATAGCCAGGCGTTAAACAGATGGCTGCTGTAGGCGCTGATAAGAAACTTTCTCAGACGCTTGTCACCCATGTGGGTATCTTCTTCGACGATCTGTTTGCCCTGCAGTACGGCTTCATATTTGATCCCAAAACGCTGATACCCGAAATAGTTGGCTAAACCCTCTGAGGCTATTTTTTTAAAGGCTTTTTCCAGTTTTCCTGCGACAGCGGGCTCGATGCCGGTCAGGGTGATCGTAAACCTGTTGCCCTTAAGCTCCCCCATCTGAATCGGCGCAGAGTGATAGGAGGTAGTTAAGATCTCTATCAAAGGGTGGGAAAACTTTTTGATTTCCCGTTCAAAGCTTTTGGGAACAGAGATATATTGTGTTGTTGTGGCGTGTTTGTCTTTAAGCCCGGCGTAACCGATGAGATGCTTGGGAATAGAGGCTTGTTCGCTGAGTATATCGATGAGTTCCCAGGTTGAGAGGCGTACTTTTTTGATATGCAAAATAAGTGTATTGCCTTTTTTGCTGAAGGGTTTGGCAGCGATCTCATCGACGAAGAAGGTCTGGGGTGAGCTTTGAAACGTAAAATCGATGGGCTCATGCCGCTGTAAAAAGATCCGGTTTACGGGTTCGATGATGTCAGGCATAATTACATCCAGTTGACGATTTTACTGACTTCGTCGACTTCAAAACATTTAAGGGGCGTCGTTTCGACCGGTTTTTTGGGCAAAATGGCTTTGGAAAAGTTATGCAAAGCCGCCTCTTTGAGACGGATGTCACTGGAAAAAACCTCTCGGATATCGCCGATAAGGCTGATCTCTCCCAAAAAGACGGTCTCTTTTGAGACGGCACGGTTTCTGAAGCTGCTCAAAATGGCAGCGATAATTGCAAGATCCGCACTGGTCTCGCTGATTTTGATACCGCCCGTAATGTTGATAAAAACATCATACTGGTTCAACGGCAGTTCCAGCTTCTTCTCCAGGAGGGCCAAAAGCATTGTCAGACGGTTGGAGTCAAAACCGGTCGTACTGCGTTTGGGATTATGGGTGTTGCTTTCACTCACGAGCGCCTGGACCTCTACGATAAGCGGTCGGCTTCCCTCCATGACGACGGTCAGTGCGGAGCCCGGCTGTGAGGTTCCCCGTGAAAAGAACTTGCTGCTTAGATCCTTGGCCGAGATCAGGCCCGATTCGCTCATCTCGAAGATACCCACTTCATTAGTCGCCCCGAAACGGTTCTTAAAGCCGCGAAGCATCCGCACCTCTTTGCTGGCATCCCCCTCAAAGTAAAGCACCACGTCGACCATATGCTCCAAAACTCTGGGACCGGCGATACTCCCCTCTTTGGTGATATGCCCGATAATAAAGATGGAGATCCCTTTTTCTTTGGCAAAACGCATCAATTCAAAGGTGATCTCCCGTACTTGGGAGACAGAACCGGGAGCGGAACTGACCTTTTGGGAAAAGAGTGTCTGGATCGAGTCGATGACGATCACTTTATAGTCACGCTTAGCGGCTTCGGCAAGGACCTTTTCGAGTTCGATCTCGGGCAGCAGGTAGAGGTTCTTTTCATTGGCACCCAGGCGGTTGGCCCGCAGTTTGATCTGGCTTCCGGACTCCTCCCCCGTGACATAGAGGGTATTGGTTTCAGGCTGGCTTGCGACGTTGGCCGCGATTTTTAAAAGCAGCGTCGACTTACCCACCCCCGGGCTTCCTCCGATAAGAACCAAAGAACCGGGTACGATACCTCCGCCCAAAACCAGGTCAAGCTCTTTATCCTGTGATGAGAAGCGTTCGATATGCTCCTCTTTCACTTCGGTGATGGGCACAGCCTGTGAAGGTGTGGCCGTAGCCGAAGCGATCTCTTTGAGTGCCGCCTGCTGATCGGCTGAGAGCTCTAAGAAAGAGTCCCAGGCCCCGCATTCGGTACATTTTCCCATCCACTTGGGTGAACTGTACCCGCATGCCTGGCACTCAAAAACCGTTTTTACTTTAGCCATCAGTTGTAAAACCCGTCCAGCAACGCTTGGACAAACTCCCCGGCATCAAACGGCACAAGGTCATCCGGTGTCTCTCCGACGCCGACATAGAGTATCGGCAGCTGCATCTCTTTGGCGATGGAGAAGATGGCCCCGCCGCGTGCGGAACCGTCGAGTTTGGTTACGATGATGCCGTCAAGCTCCACCATCTCATGAAAAGCCTGGGCCTGATTGATGGCTGAATTGCCCTGGGTACCGTCAAGGATCAGGATCTTTCTGTGCGGTGCTTCAGGCAGAGCTTTTTGGGATACCCGGATGATCTTTTTGAGCTCGTTGGCCAGGTTGGTCTGGGTGTGGAGTCTGCCCGCCGTATCGATGATGACGCGGTCATAGTTCTTGGCTATGGCTTTGGATATCGTATCGAATGCCACAGCACTGGGATCATGCCCCTGTTGGGTAGAGACGATATCGACTCCCAGTTTGACGGCCCACCGGCTCAGCTGTTCGATAGCAGCAGCACGGAAGGTGTCTGATGCCCCCAGGATGACTTTTTTACCCTCATCTTTATACTTCGAAGCCAGTTTGGATATTGTAGTTGTTTTTCCGGCTCCGTTGATACCGATGACGATCTCTACAAAGGGCGAAGGGCTCATATCTGTCGCTTCAGGTTCTGTAAAACAGGAGAGCAGTTTGGGTGCTAGCTTGTCACGGCTTATTTTTCCCGGAAGATCTTCCAGGATCTCTTCGACAAGGTCGTAGCTGATGTCAGACTCTAAAAGCATATCTTCAAGGGTCTCTTTATCGATCTTCTCCACACCCTGAGGCGTGATATCCTTGATCGCCTCTACGGTCTTAGAAAGACCTTTTTTAAAAAAAGAGAGCACTATTTCTGTCCTAAAGCTGAAGCGATATCTCTGTCGATGATCTCTTCGGGAACGGCCCCGGTATAGTGTCTGAAATAGTTCCCCTCGGTATCATACATGACGATAAGCGGAATAGGAAAGGAGCGGGGCTGGCGAAGGTCTGTCGCGATACGCTGGGCCAGGACCATATTATCCGCGGCATTGCTGATCGGGTAGATGGCATTATGGGCTTTGGCAAAGGCATCAAAAAAGCTGTGCTCTTTGTTCGGTTCGATGGAGAGACCCATGACCAAAAGCTTGTCGGGATACTTCTTTTGCAGGTTGGAAAGGTGCGGTGCGATTACTTTACAGGCCGGGCACCATGTTGCGAAGATATCTATCAAGATCACCTTGCCTTTATGCTCATCGATCGTTACCTTGTTCCCCTGTTTCTTGACATGGTAGGGTGTCAGCTTGCTGTCCTCCAAAAGGTACTCTTTGACCTCAAGTTGGGACGCGGTATCGTCGTTTGAGTCGCTGCAAGCGGAAAAAAGGAGTGTAATAGCGGTAATAAGGGCATAAAAACGCATCGGTAGATGTCCTCTGAATTGAATTTTCGGTATTATATCACCTATGAATAAAATGAAAGATAAAATGGCATTTAGACCGTGGGCACTCAGAAAAATTGATTCTCGCAACCGTTATATCTTTGCTGACAGTAAAAAAATAGAAGCCAAAATAGATGAGCTTATAAGAATTTATAATCCTGGATCCGTCCTCTTTTACCTCTCTATGCCCCATGAAGCCGACCTTAATCCCTATTTGAAAAAAGTACGTAAAAAACGAAAAGTATATGTTCCGTTTATGGTTGGTGACAGTTTTAAGATGGTAGGATACAGGTTGCCTCTTAAAAGAGGAAGATTTGGTATTTTTGAAGCTAAAAAAAGCCCTCGGGCAATTAAACATGTTGATATGATTATCGTTCCTATCCTGGGAGTGGATAGAACGTTTAGACGTATAGGTTTCGGCAAAGGTATGTATGACCGCTTTTATGAAGGCCTGAAAAAGAAACCCGTCACTATTTTTGTACAAAACAGATTTTGTTATACATCTTCGATGATCACAGATGACTATGATGTGTCACCCGATTACATTATCACTCCCAAACATTTTTTTAAAATAAAGGCATAAAGCCATGTTGGAAACATTTATTATAGGGGGAGTCTCCTCTTTTGTGACGGCTCTCGTCGTCTTTTTTGTTACTAAAAAATTTATTGTAACGCGACTGGAAATCTACGAGAACGAGGCCAAAGCCAAGGCCAAGACGATAGAACATGAGGCGGAGCTTTTACTGCATAAAAGCAAGCTAAAAGCCCAGGAACTGGAGTTTGAGGCGAAACAGCGCTATGAGTCGCAATTGGCCAAGATCAAGGCCGAATATGAGACACAGCGGTGTGATATCGAAAAGGCCGAGGTAAAAAAACTTCAAGAGCTCAAAGCGCGTGAAGAGAGGCTGCAGGAAAAAGAGCGTAAGATGCAGCAGCGTATCCAAAAGGTCGAAAATGAGCTTCTTTACAATGAGAAGGAGCGGGAATCAATCATGCTCAAGCAGCAGGAACTTATCCGTCTTTTGGAGCGTCAGGCCTCTATGACCCAAGAAGAAGCCGTAGAACATCTGATAGGCGAAATGCGTGAGGCCGGCCGGTTGGAGCTGTCACAGGAGCTTAAAAAGCTTGAAAGCCAAAACCGTCAGGAGCTTAAGCGCAAATCCGCCTATATCCTCGCCCAGGCGACGACACGTTTTGCCGGAGAGTTTGCCAATGAGCGCCTGGTTAACCGTGTAGAGCTTCCTGATAATGAGTTGAAGGGCCGGATTATCGGTAAAGAGGGTCGTAATATCAAAACGCTTGAAAACCTCTTGGGCGTTGATATTATTATCGACGAGACCCCCAATACCATTGAACTGAGCTCCCACAACCTCTATCGCCGTGCTATTGCAACAAGAACGTTGCAACTTCTGATCGAAGATGGCCGTATTCAGCCGGCACGTATCGAAGAGATCTATGAACGGGTCACCGAAGAGTTTGAAGAGCGGCTTCAGGCGGAGGGTGAGCATATTATCGCCGAACTGGGACTTTCAACGATGCATCCCGAGATC
>JBFEYF010000097.1:0-7676 GCA_041562295.1 Sulfurimonadaceae bacterium | reverse complement strand
CGTGTTACCGGCCCGCATCTGCATTTTTCGATGAAACTCCACGGGGTCAGCGTCAATCCGCTCAAACTGATGAAGCAGCTCAACGGCTATATGCTTCAATAGTTATTTATACTCTTCATCGATCATATCAAAGATATTGGCACCCATAGGCAGCGGATTTTGTTTGCTGCTGGCGGCTGTCGCCTGGCGCGCGATATAGTCAAATTTTTTACGAAACTGTATACAGTTTTTGATATTGGGCCTAAACCATTTACCGCTATCTGAAAAGAGCCACTCGATCGCTTTATGAATCGTATCAAGGGATACCCCTTTGATCTCCTCGAGCGTCTTGAGATTGACCGCTTCAAGCATCATATTATGCGGCTCCTGATGCTGGGGATAGACCTCTTTCCACTTCTGGTGAAAATATTGGGCCAATTCAAACTGCTGGGGGTTGGGTCGTGTCGAGTCATGGATCGAAAGTGAACTCCCTTTACCCTGGCGTTTAAGCCGGGTCAGTTCTGCATTGACATGCTCCATAAAGCTGTGCATGAAGTTTTGACTTTGCAGGTCATCGGCACGGGCTTTAGCGTACCAGTCTTCCCAGACCTCCTTGGAAAGTCCCAGGGTATGCAGTTTGATCAATGCTTCACTCTCCAGATCCGTCATAGCCTGCAGATCCAGATCCAAGATGGAGTTTTGCTGCTGCTGTTGCGGCTTGTAGGTGCCGTTAAGTGCCGCAATATAGTTTAGACCCACCTGCCAAAAGTGCAGCCGTTTTTGACCCTGGTGCATGATATGCTCCTGGGCGAAGCCTTTGATCTTGAGGTTTTCAAGGCTCATCAATACCTCTTTGACATCGATACGCAGCAGATCAGCTATTTTAGCAGCTTCTACCCCCGGCAGGATCTCACCGTACTGCAGCGAATACATCGCAACCAGAGGCAGGACAGAGCGGTCCAGTAGTGTCAAGGAGCTATCTTCTAAGATAAGCGTCGGAATCGGTACGGTCGGATTAATCATATTTGTGCTGTAGCATCGGGTCTAGTCTGGGTTCAGCCTGCGCTTCGATAAGGGGATTGCCCTCTTTGAACTGCTGCATCTGGTAGGTGTAAAGAGCTTCACTGATACGTTTTTCAAAAAGGTAGGGGTCATCATCAAAGATAGTGAGCAACTTATCAAACCCAAGCTCTTCAATAATAAACAGCTCCATCGGGGAAAAAAGCGGCTGATCTTTCTCTTTCAGTTTATGAAGATCAAGGCCCTTGAGATAAGAGATCTCACTGTCATACTCAGAAGCCTTGATCGCTTGTGAAGCAAAGCCCATCAAAGCCCGAAGTTTTTTTTGCATTCTATCGGCTACCTGTTTGGAGAGTTTGGGATCGAAACGTTTTCTTACCAGTTCATTGACCACATCGGCAACCAGCTCCAAAACCGAGCGGAAGTTTCTGGGTGTCTGGGTAAGCATCAGCATAAAGCTTTTAAGCTCTTTGACCACAAGCGGCTTGAGAAGCTCATCCAGCGTAGACCGCATAATAGGATCTTCATCCAGTTTGTAGTTGACAAAGATAGCCGTGATAACCATGTAGCGCAGCTGCGTTAGCTTCTCATCCATTCAGATCCCTTTATGAAGCGGTTTAATCGTTATACATTAAACCTGAAGTGCATTACGTCACCGTCCTGGACGATGTACTCTTTACCTTCCAGGCGCATCTTGCCGGCTTCCTTGCTTCCCTGCTCACCGCCGTTGGCGATATAGTCTTCATAGGAGATAACCTCGGCACGGATAAACCCTTTTTCAAAGTCATTGTGAATGACGGCAGCAGCTTTTGGTGCGGTTGTATTTTTACGGATCGTCCATGCGCGTACCTCTTTGACTCCGGCAGTGAAGTAGCTCATAAGACCCAGCTTATCAAACCCTTTATGGATGATCTGATCCAGGCCCGACTCTTCGACACCCAGGTCTTTGAGGAACTCTTCACGCTCCTCATCCTCAAGACCTACAAGCTCCTCTTCGATCTTGGCACACAGCTTGATCACTTCCGCACCCACCGTATCAGCATGCTGCTGAAGGGCTTTGACATGGTCATTGTCTTCGAGCAGACCGTCCTCATCAACATTGGCTCCGTACATGATCTCTTTGCCGGTAAGGAAGCGAAGCTCCTGGTTAAGCTGCTTATATTTGTCATCATCGGCATGTTCGAAGGTCTTGGCCATATGACCCTCACCCAGGTGCGCCAAAAGCTCTTGGCCAAACTCCTGAAGCTCTTTGGCTTTTTTATCGGCTTTGGCCTGTTTAGCCAGTCTGTCGATACGGTTTTGAAGGGTCTCCATATCGGCAAGGATAAGTTCTGTCTCGATAATCTCCACATCACGTATCGGGTCGACGCTGCCTTCGGTGTGGACGACATTACCGTCTTCAAAGCAGCGTACGATCTGCAGGATCACTTCTGTCTCCTTGATGTTGGCCAGGAACTTGTTCCCCAGACCTTCACCTTTACTGGCACCTTTGACCAGACCCGCGATATCGACAAAATCAAGTGTCGCATACTGCATGCGCTCAGGATTGACGATCTTCGCCAACTCATCCATACGTCTGTCCGGTACCGGTACAATCGCCTTATTCGGCTCGATCGTACAGAAAGGGTAGTTTGCCGCTTCCGCATTTTGTGTTTTTGTCAATGCATTGAATGTTGTCGATTTTCCGACATTAGGTAGACCTACAAGGCCGATACTTAATCCCATGATGTTCCTTATTTAAAATTGTTCTCTTTTAGGCTTTGCAAAGCTCTTGCATCCAGGCAAGTGTCAGGCGCACTCCGGCGCCTGTACCGCCGTATCCGTGAACGCCCCAGGGCTTTTCGGTATACGCCGGTCCGGCGATATCGAAATGGATCCATTTCTCTTTATTCTCTTCCTCGATAAAGTGATCCAAAAAGAGACCCGCGGTAAGGGCCCCGCCCCAGCGTCCCGTGACATTTTTGATATCAGCCACTTCACTTTTGAGCTCCTCTTTGAGGTGGTCGTTAAAAGGGAGTGCCCCGGTTAGCTCACCGCTGGGTCTGTTGGCTAAAGCGAAGCTGGCTTTAAGCTCTTCGTTATGTCCCATGACACCGGTAGAATAAAGCCCCAGTGCTACGACACAGGCCCCGGTAAGTGTCGCATAGTCAAAGATATAGTCAGGCTTGACCTTCTCCTGTGCGTAACACAGTACATCGGCAAGGACCAGGCGCCCTTCGGCGTCGGTATTGCGTACTTCGATCGTCGTACCGTTTTTGGCCGTAAGCACATCATCGGGTTTATAGGCATCTCCGCCTATCATGTTCTCTACCGCACCGATAAAGCCGTGGATTTCGATAGGAAGTTGCAGCTGGGCTGCCGCTTTGATGATACCCAGCACTGCACAGGCACCGGCTTTGTCCATTTTCATCGTCAACATCGAATCAGCTGGCTTCAGGCTCAGACCGCCGCTGTCGTAGGTCAATCCTTTACCGACTAAGGAGATGACCTTTTTAGGGTTTTTAGGTTTGTAGGAGAGGTGGATAAGCTGGGAGTTGTGACGGCTGGCACGTCCTACCATGTAGATCGCTTCCATCCCTTCGTCAAGAAACTGTGCTTCGTCCATGATGTCACAATCAAGCTTATATTCTGAGGCCAGATCTTTGGCGATCTTGGCCATCTGCAACGGATAAAGGTCATCCGGTGTCGTATTGACAAGGTCCCTTGTAAAATTGGTGGCAGCCGCAATGGCTAAAGCGTCTGTAAGGGCCGTCTCAAAATCGGAAAACTGTGTACCTTCATAGGCAAAAGTGATGGCAGCCAGTCTGGTGGGCTCTTTTTTGCTTTTGTAATGCGTAAACTCATAATCACCCAGGATCAGACCCTCGCAGAAGGCTTTGAAACTTTGGGCATCGAAAGGGGAACTTGATGCTTTAACGGATGTATATTTGAATTTTTTGAGTGCTTTAACCGCATTGGCGGCAGCGATTTGAAGGTTGTTCGCGTCAAATTTTTCCAGACCGATATAAAAACGGCGTTTTTCGGGCAGCAGCTGTGAGGTACCGTGGTTCCCTTCAAATCCGATAGCCTGCAGCAGGGCACTGTCTTCGCATCCGTGGATATCTTTGTTCTGGATAAATAGAAGTTCAAGGTCCGCCTGCAGTGCAGATAACGTTCTGTTTTCAATCGTTAAGGTCATGGAAGGTCCTTGGCAGTTAAAGTCTTTTCGTTTATGCGCATTATAGGTAAAAAGAGATAAAAACTATATTACGGAGGAAAAGTTCAAAGCTCTTCCAACGGAGTGAGTGTGATCTTTGAACCTTTGAGAATCAGGGTCAACTTCTCCTGTTCAAAATCGACCAGGGTAAAGTCATGTCGGACATAAAGGATGTTCTGATGCAGGTCACCGAAACCTAAAAATTCAGCTGACTGCAGATGCTTGACCCCCAGTTTAAAGGCTTCGGTATTGCCGCTGCTGTTGTAAAAGAGGGTTTCGTTGTTACGGATACGCTTTTTGATCGTTTCGAAAAATGGATTCATGGCGCCATTGTAGCAAATTTCTAAATTTACACGGATATTAAAGATAAAAGTTAGTATAATGTAAATTCTGAAGAAAAATGTAAGGTTAAAGTGGATGCATCGGTTAGAGATGATGACAGATTTTTTGGTACGGTTTTTACAAGAAGAGTTGTACAAAACGGGTTTGAAAAAGGCGGTCGTAGGATTAAGCGGCGGTCTGGACTCGGCTGTGGTAGCGCTTCTGGCCAAAAAGGCTTTCGGTGATGATCTTCTGTGTGTGATGCTCCCTTCTCAATACTCGTCAAAAGAGAGTGTTGATGATGCTTTGGCCCTATGCGAGGCTTTTGATTTACGGTATGAAAAGATTGTGATCGCGGACCTGGTTGATGCTTATTGTGATGATAGTTTCTCCAATCTGCGCAAAGGGAACTTTTCTGCCAGAATGCGCATGTCGGTACTTTTTGATATCTCTGCACGGGAAGGGGCACTTGTTTTGGGAACCAGTAACAAGAGTGAACTGATGCTGGGATACGGAACCGTCTTTGGGGATCTCGCTTCGGCGATCAACCCTATCGGCGATATCTATAAAAGCGAGGTCTATGAGTTGGCCCAATATCTGGGGGTCGTTGAGTCGATTATCGCCAAGCCTCCGAGTGCCGACCTGTTTGAAGGGCAAAGTGATGAAGCTGACCTGGGATACAGCTATGCCCAGATCGATGAAGCACTGCGTCTGTATGTCGATCAACGCGCGACGAAGGAGGAGGTGATTGCACAGGGGATCGAACCCGCTTTGATTGAGATGCTGATCAAACGCATCTATCAAAACCAGTTCAAACGCCGTCCTCCGGTTATCGCCAAGGTGACAAGCCGTTCGATCAACCACGACTTCAACTATGCGCGTGATATCACTTTATAGAGGAAACACAGAGGGAAACAGATGAAAAAAGAGATTGAGTTTTATAAGCCGACGATCAATGAGACACAAAAGAAGCTTATCGATGAGGTTCTTAACAGTGAGGATGCCTTTGACAGCAAAGTGACTGTTTTGGAAGAGGCGATGATGGAATTGACCGGAGCATCCTATGCTGTTGCGACCAACAATGCCACATCGGCAATGCACCTGGCTTTATGTGCGATGAATCTCAAGAGAGGGGATAAAGTTCTCTGTTCGGTCAACTCCTTTCCCTCTGTACCCGAAGTGGTACGCCATTTTGATGCGGAGCCTGTCTTTATCGATATCAAACCGGATGATTTTAATATTGACTTGGATGCATTGGAAACCTACCTGGAAGCCCACAACTCCAAGAAACTTAAAGCGGTGATCGTAACGCACGTCGGCGGACAGGCTACAGATCTTGAACGTCTGTATAACATCGCAAAGATCTACGATATCAAAGTCATCGAAGATGCCTGTGAAGCGATCGGTGCGACCTATAACGGTGAACCGATCGGCTCGACCGGTGCCGATGTGACGATCTTCTCTTTCAGTCCGCATCTTAAAGACGAAGGTGCCCACGGCGGTATTATGGTCTGTGAAGATGAAGAGCTTTATGACCGTGCCCGTCTGTTGATCGACCACGCTATCCCCAAAAGTGATGAGGAAGACCAACTCTCCTATATCTATGATGTCGTCGATATCGGGTACAAGTACAATATCAGCGAACTGGATGCCGCCTTCTGTCTTGGGGCACTCGAAAATGTCGGCTCTTCTTTGGCCCGCCGTCAAGAGATCGCCGGCCGCTATAAAGAGCGTCTGGAAGGTGTTAACCACATCACGCTGCCAGATGAGGTGAGAGATCATACCTATGCACTCTTTATCATCAAGGTCGACAAAAACCGCGACTCATTTGCCAGAGACCTGAAAGAGAAGGGGATCAATACGGGGTTACACTATATCCCGCTGCACCTACTTAGCTACTACAAGAACAAATATGAGCTGCGTGTCAATGCCTATCCCGTAGCACTTCAGATCTATCAGCAGGTACTCTCCATTCCTATCTATGAAGCGATGAGTGATGATGAAGTCGAATATATCTGTGACACGATCATAGAATTGGCGAAAAAACGCGTTTGAAACCCTCCGCATTCTTAAGCCGTGCGGAGCGCTATTTTTTTGCTCCGCAAGGCATTGACTACCTGATCGCACTGATCTTTTTACCGCTTTCGCTGCTTTATACCCTGTTACTTTTTATCCGCTACTTGTGGCTTCGCCCTCAGGAGATGGAACTGCCTGTTATCAGTATAGGGAACCTTGTCATGGGCGGAAGCGGCAAAACACCGGTAACGATCGCCTTGGCGCGACGCTATGAAGGCAGTGTTGTAGTTCTTAGAGGATACGGCAGAGCATCTGAAGGGACCATCGTGATCTCTGATCGGGGCCGTATAGAAGAAGATGTCACGGTCAGCGGCGATGAAGCGATGCTTTTAGCCCAGAGCCTGCCCCAAACAACGGTGATCGTTGCGTCAGATCGTATAGAGGGTATTCAAAAAGCCAAGGCTATGGGAGCCAAACTGGTCTTTTTGGATGACGGCTACTCCAAGCACTTTATCAAGAAGCTGGATCTGCTCTTGGAACCCAAAGAGAAGCCTTTTTTGCCTTTTTGTCTCCCCTCCGGGCCTTATAGAGAGTGGCGCTGGCCGGGTAAAAAGGCGGTCAGAGTGATCGAATCGGTCGATTTCAGTCGTAAAGTGACGCTGAAAGAGCCGACCGAAAGGATGCTTTTGGTCACAGCCATTTCCAAGCCGTGGCGTCTTGACCCGTACCTGCCGGAAGTGGTTGGTAAAGAGACGTTTATCGATCACTACAGTTTTAAAAAAGAGGAGCTGGAGTCGTTGATGAGAAAATATGATGCCACATCGATTTTGACCACGGGCAAAGATGCGGTGAAGATGGAAAATTTCGGTCTGCCGCTTTCGATTTTAGATCTGGATATCCAGTTAAGTGATACAATTACAGATCCGATTGAAAACTATATAAAAAATTATTAAAGAGTGACTATGCAGAAAAAAGTTGAAACCGTCAAAACCCTGGTTGACGCACTGCCGTTTATTAAGAAATTCAACAAAGAGATCGTTGTTATCAAGTATGGCGGGTCGGCACAGACCTCCCCCGAACTGAAAGAGAAGTTCGCCGAAGCGGTACTGCTTTTGTATTTGGTGGGGATCAAGCCGGTTATCAT
>JBFEYF010000096.1:0-7680 GCA_041562295.1 Sulfurimonadaceae bacterium | reverse complement strand
AGAAGTATTTGGGATAGCTAAGCGGCGTGATCTCTACGATGGTCACTTCACTGCGGTTTGGTAAAGTCTCGGCAATCAGCTCGGCATCTTCAAGAGAGTCAAACTGCACACACCAGTCATCGAAGAGTTTGTTAAAGGTCTGCAGATCTTCATCCAAAAAGCCTCCGGCAGGTGATTGTAAAGCAAAAATTCCCATGATTTCTATCCTCTTATCTTATCGGAATTTTATCATAACTGTCCGGAGAATAAAATGCGCGCCGGCTTACCGGCGTGGTATAATTAAATAAGACGGGTTTTAGGGTCAAAGTGTGGAGTAGAAGCTCTGAGATCACTATCATCACGAAAAGGGGCAGTTTATGAAAAAGTATTTCTCTCTCGCGATCCTTATACTCTTTTTGAGTGGCTGCGGCAATGTCCGAGTGCCTGAGGGGATTGAACCCGTTCAAGCCTTTGAGGTGCAAAGATATCTGGGGAAATGGTATGAGATCGCACGTTTGGATCACTCTTTTGAGCGCGGTATGGATCGTGTCACGGCCGACTACGCTCTTCGTGATGACGGCGGTATCGATGTCATCAACCGCGGGTTTGACAACGAGGATCAGGAGTTCAGAGAAGCTCACGGCAGGGCCTATTTCGTAGCATCTTCTCAGACGGGCTATTTGAAAGTTTCGTTTTTCAGACCCTTTTACGGGGCCTATGTGATCTTTGCACTGGATGAGAAGGATTACAGCTACGCCTTGGTAAGCGGACCGGAGAGAAAGTATCTGTGGATACTCTCCAGAACCCCCAAGTTGGATGCCCGGATCCAAAAGAGCTTGATCGAAAAGGCCAAAAATACCGGTTTTGATACCGACAAGCTGATCTTTGTCAAACATGATCGTAACAAGTAGATTTTGCTTTTGACAAAGAGGGAAAGAGAAAAACGTAGCGTCCTATCGTCACGTCATCCAGATCTTTGGCAACGGATCTTCAATGATAGTTTGTATCTATGCCACTACATCTTAAAAAGTACTGTACAATGAAGTAAAAGACTTTTTAAAAAGCAAGGAGCTTTTGTGCGCGACTCAAAATTTATTACCGAAAAAATCAGCCGGACGGTATATGGAGTGATCAGTTTATCGTTGGCTATTATCAGTCTGACGATGATCGGTTCATCACTGTATAATATCTGGGTTTCAGTCAATGAACAGATGATGCTTACCCAGGCGTTGCTTAATGCTGTCGGTCTCATTGTGATCGGAACAGCGGTATTTGATGTCTCCAGGTTCTTGATGGAGGAAGAGGTCTTTAAAGTCCATGGGGAAGAGACAAGCATGACGCAAAGAACGACGTTGATAAAATTTATCGTCATCATCATTATTGCAGTCTCGCTGGAGGCTTTGGTATTTGTCTTTTCCGCAGCAAAAAAAGATATCAGTCTGCTACTCTATCCCACTTTTTTACTCTTAACCGCCGTTTTGTTGGTTGTCGGTCTGGGCCTTTACCAAAAAATGACCGCAAAGGATGAGAGTTTATAGTACCTCGAAGCGTCATTAAAATAGAGAACAGAAGGTAAGTGATGAAAACCATACTCAGTATTTTGGATAAAAGGGGTCCGGAACTTATATGGTGGCTCTCTTTTTTGGCTATTTTTGCAATCTGCTATACGATGCTTGTCATCAAAAGAGATATCGATCTGCAACCGTTATTGGTGATCCCTATACTTGTGGCCAGTTGGTACGGAAGCAGCAAGGCGGGTGCCTCTTTAGCCCTGCTGACGGCTATATTGCTGTTCGCGGTCAAGTGGTTTTCGGGTGCTTTTCATGTCAGTGCGCCGACAGCGGTTATCGATGCCGCCATAGCCCTGTTTGTCTATCTCTTTATCGGGGTGATCGTTACCAATTTCAAAAAGGTCCATAAAGTGGAAGTGGTCGCTGCAGATACCGATACGCTGACCGGGGTTAACAGTTCCAGAAGCTTTTATGCCGAATTGGCCAATGAGATACTCAGAGCCAAGCGCTACGACCATATCTTCTCACTCGCCTATATCGATGTGGATAATTTCAAGCGGATCAATGATTCCTTGGGTCACTCCGTAGGCGATAAACTGCTGATCGAGTTGTCCCGCTGCCTGCAGGATGCGTTACGGGCAACGGATATCACAGCCAGAATCGGCGGAGATGAGTTTGTCTGCCTCTTGCCCGAGGCGGGAGAATCGGAGGCGAAGACGGCGATGTTGAAGGCCGAAAAGGAACTTCAAAAGAGCATGAAACGACACGGCTGGGATGTCAGTTTCAGTATCGGAGTCGTGACATTTAAAAAACTGCCTGACGATGTCCGTGAGGCGGTTAAGCTGGCTGACGAGTTGATGTATGAGGTCAAAAACAACAAAAAGAACAATATCGCCTATAGAGTCTGGGACGGTACCGACAGAATGTAGATAATTGGGGCAGGATCAACGCGTTTACTCGATCCACGCATCACCCGGTGAGATCTCCCCGTTTTCGATCATTGTTCTGACCAGCTCCGCGATACGCTGCTGTGCGGCTTCGACATCTTTGCGTTTGACCTTTCCCATAAGTTCCAGCTCTTCCAAAAAAAGCTCCCGTTGCCTGCTGCTCATACCGGCTAAAAATTTCTCTTTAAGCTCTGTACTTGCCCCTTTCAAGGCTAATAGCAGCTCCTTTTTATCGATCTTTTGATGCAGCACGAGCAGCTCCTTCTCATTTAAGGTCAAGAGATCTTCAAACCCGAACATCAGTTCGCGGATGCGCTGTGCCAGTTTTTCATCTTTGGCTTCGATATCTTCGAGGATATCTTTGGCATCACCCATACCCAGGCGGCTGAGGATCTTTGCGACCTTTTTGATACCGAAATTCACACGGTTCCTTTGTATTACGATGGTACTATGATACAAAAATAGATACCTTTTTGGTAGGTCGGCTGTTGAGATAGCCGCGCTTTAGTCAATTTGCAGTATACTTTTATAATTCAAAAAAAAGGCTTCCCATCAGCGCACATACTCCGACACTTTTGCAGCAGTTTCGCTCATTTTGTTATCAAAACCGTATCGAGGATCTTGAAAAAGCGATCGAATATTTTGCCGTTTTCGGAGGCATGGGATGGAGTATCGATACGAAGAAGCCGCTTTGGGAGCTGATCGAGTCGAAGATCTTGAAAAACTACCGTTTTATCCATAGCGATATTACGCAGGTGACCAACAGCAACAACATCTATCACGCCCTGATGAGCGGTTTGGCTACGGGTGACGGACGGGAACACTCCGCTTTTAAAAAGGCCAAACTCTCACGAAGCGGCGGTGAGCATGCCGTAGACTTTCTGATCCACGAGGGGCTGTTGCAACGGGAATCGTCTATCCTAAAAGCGGCTAATGCCGAAGAGGAAGTATCGGACAGAATCCATTTTCTGCAGCCATTCAGACGTTTTTGGTTCGCTTCGATTTCTCCCTATTACCGCGGGATCAAGGCGGGAGACTTCAGTGAAGTCAAGCAAAAGTACGAAGGGCGCGAACAGGGCTTTTCGGATCTGATCTATCAGCAGCTCTTTAAAGAATTGGTACGCAGCAGTTTTAAAGAGGATCCGGTTGAGAAGATCGGAAGTTACTGGGACAAGCGTGTCGAGATCGATCTGATCGCGCGCACCAAATCGGGCAAGGTGATCGCAGGCTTGTGTAAAGTCTCCAACACCAAGAGCAAAAAAAGCGACCTGGCCAAACTGACCCGGCAGTGCGAAGAGGCCCAGATCAAACCTGATGTGACGGTGCTCTTTTCCAAGAGCGGTTTTTCCAATGAACTCAAAAGCGAGAAGGGCGAAGCGCTGAGACTCTTTACGCTCAAAAGCTTCAAAACTCTTATCGAAGATCTCAGTGAGAGTGATCTGATAGAGCCTGTGGGTAAACGCTACTAATCATCTCCCGGCATACAAAATGTTACTATGCCGAAACTATTTTTTGGACGGGCTGTATTGTTAGAAGAGAGTAGAAGATATAAACAGAGGATAGAAAAAGCGGTAAAACGGCTGGGGTGTCTGCAGCGGCACAGACTCGACAGCGATGCTACCCTGTTAAAAGAGGCGTTTGATATCGCCTATGCATCGGGGCTTTTTGATCTGCATGAGTATGACGCGTCGCTTCATAACGATCTGAAGTTCGAACTTTTCAGCGCCCTGACCCCGATCTCGGGGAGTCTGGCTTTCTTGGCGGTGCAGATCCTGGCGGCCAATAGAATCATGCAAAGCAACGGTTTTGCCAAAGCCCCTGCGTACTATAAAAAAAAGTGCGGCATCATCATCAACCATCTGCGGGCCCCCGTCACCGTTATCGATGCGGTTAAAAGCGACTCGGGGTATCGTTTAAGCGGCAGACTCACCTGGGCGAGCGGTTATAAGATCTTTGATACTCTTGTGGTCGGTTTTCACCATGAGGGAGAGGAGTTTCAGGCGGTGATGCCTTTTGAAAAGGGGCCGGGATGCTATATCGGAGAGCCGATCGAGACATTCGTAGGCGAGAGTATGCATACGGTCAATATGGAGCTTGACGGCTTTGAGATCCCTTTTGACGATGTGATCAGTTCCCATGAGATCGGGCACTATACCCGTCAAAAGTCTGTTTCAAAAACGGTCCATATCGCGCTTTATGCTATCGGCAGGGGCGCGGTTGCCGCTCTTGAGGATGAGGCGGTCAAAGCCCGGGCTGACAACCACCTGGAAGCCCTTAAAGAGCAGTTTATGCATGAAAGTGACGGTACGCGTATGGATACGTTGCGGATTGAACTTTTTGAACGGGTCCAGAAGGTGATTACGACCGGGATGATCCTGCACGGCGGCAGGTCGATGCTGGCGGTAAAGGATCTGCAACGCTACTACCGCGAAGTGATGATGTTTAACTTTAACGGCTTGAACAGCGAGATTAAGGGGCTTTTTAAGAGCTCTTTTTTGGAGTGGGACAGCGTATGAAAAAGCGGATTATAAAGAGCTATAAAGAGCGTAACGACAGGCTTTTTCACCTCTTTGACCATATGACGCTGCAGGGTACGAAACTGATTATCAAGCTCTTTATCGCGGTACAGCTGATAGCCCTTGGCGTATACGGATGTACGGATATGCCCTATCTCTCTATTGCAGGAGCGGTACTCTCTTTACTGTTGACACTCTATTATCTCTTTAGGATCAATGACGTCAACCGCCGCAGCGCGATCTACAAGCTCTTTGCCTGGATACTGATCCTCCCCTCCTTTTTTGATCTGGGAGCTGATCTGACAGCGCAGCCGTTAGTGTGGGAAGATATCGCTATCAACACGCTTTTTCTTATCAGCGGCATCGCGATCTATAAAGCGTTTTTAAAATTGCGCCGGCCTAAAGAACCGCTGCTTTTGGTCTAAACGTATGCCCTATAACAGACTCAGTACGGCTGAAGAGGAGATTATCTTAAAAAAGGGTACCGAAACACCCTTTACGGGCAGGTTCCATGACCATAAAGAGAAGGGTATCTATATCTGCAGGCAGTGTAACCGGCCGCTTTTCAGATCGGATGCCAAGTTTGACAGCGGTACGGGATGGCCCAGTTTTGATGAGGTCATCCGGGACGGGATCAAGGAACAGCCGGATAGGGGACGTACGGAGGTGGTCTGCGCCAACTGCGGCGGTCATCTGGGACATCTTTTTCGAGGAGAAAGAGTGACGCCTAAAAATGCGCGTTACTGTATTAACTCGTTGTCGTTGGATTTTGTAGCGTTGTGATGGTTAAATAGAGGGAAAAGAAGAGAAGAAAACCTCTTACCGCATGACGATAAGAGGTTGAGGTGAAAAAATTACAGACCTGTAACGTTTTCTGCCTGAGGACCTTTAGGGCCTTCACCGATCTCGAAAGTAACTTTTTGACCGTCGTTTAGAGATACACGATCATACCCGTTGCTGTTGATTTGACGGAAGTGTACAAATACGTCTTTACCGCCGTTTTCTGGTTCGATAAACCCGAAGCCTTTTTCGCTGTTGAACCATTTAACGGTTCCGTTCATTAGTTGTGCCATTTTCATGCCTTCTGTTTTAATTAGACCAATGATGGTCAGGGTTGTTGAAAAGTCTTTGGAAGTTTATTCTTTTGAAGTTTTATTTTTAAGTTCGAGTCTCAATATAAAGCAGACTAAAGATGTAACTAACATCATCTTCAAGTACGATCATTATATCTAAAATAAATGTAAAAAGGTAGAGGTAATCAACAAAGAAGGTGAAATTTGCAAATATTGGGCTTATTGGGGGCTGTAAAGAGCCCCGTTACTATGTTAAAATAGCGGATATTTCAAAAGAGGGCGCTATATGCAACTGGATGCAAAGATGGTAGATAAGGTCGAAGCTTTGGCACTGCTGCTGCAAAAGTCACCTGAAACGGTAGTGGATGAGGCTTTGGACTTTTATCTGAAGAAAGTGCGTGAAGAGATGCTTGAAGAAGATCTGGCCGAACAGCGTAAAGAGACCAACCTCTCTTATGACGAGTTTTGGGACGGCGTAGATTTTGAATAAGCCGAATCGAATGGGAGCTGCAGTACTATGAAAACAAAAAACGAAACGATTAATAAAGAGAACATCCGGACTCTGGTTGAGAGCTTTTATGCGAAGATCCTCGGTGACGCGATCGTCGCCCCTTTTTTTATCGATGCGCTGGGGGATGATCTAAACAGCCCCGTGTGGCAGGCACACCTGGAGAAACTGACCGCATTTTGGGCGGCGATGACCTTGGGTGAAGCCGGCTACGTTGGCCAGCCGGTAAAGCCCCATATGCATATGGAGGGGCTTGAAAAAGCGACCTTTGATCGTTGGCTGGAACTTTTTTTTGAGACGGTTGACAGACTCTACAGCCAAGAGTGCGGCCGCGTCTTTAAAGAGAAGAGCCAGATGATAGCGGGCAACTTTATGCGTCTTTTGGGACTGGTGAGATGAGAGAAGAGGGCAAGCTTAACTATGTAGAGCTTCCGGCGCGTGACCTGGAAGCGACCAAAGCTTTTTTCAGCGAGGTCTTTGGATGGAGTTTTGAGGATTTCGGTCCGGATTACACCGCTTTTTCGGATCAGGGTATCGACGGCGGCTTTTTCCGCTCAGAGTACTGCTCGCTGTCGCGAAACGGCGCGGCGCTTTTGATCTTTTACAGTAAAGATCTGGAAGCGGTGCAGGCGAAGATCGAAAAGGGCGGCGGGAGCATTGTGCAGGAGATCTTTCATTTTCCCGGAGGCAGACGCTTTCACTTTACCGAGCCCAGCGGTAACGAGTTCGCCGTCTGGTCGGAATCGTAGAGAGGGTTTTTGTCAAAGATGACGATTACATAATATAATTTTTGTGTTATGCTGACATACTAGGGAAAGGAGTTTTGAATGTTCCATAAAATTTCGATAAGAGACTCATCTATCGCGTTGATCTTGACAGGATTTTTTACTCTGGCTCAGGCAGCCGAAGTATATGCCGGGATAGAGCTGGGAAGCAGTGCAACAAGTGCTACAGATTTCAAAGACAACCAGGCACTAATCGGTTCAGGAAGATTCTTTGGCGGCATGCTCTTCGATGAAGCATTCTCGATCGAAGCCGCCTATACGATAATGGGGGATTTTCACCATAAAACCGGTATCGGTCCGCTACCTTATTATGTAGCGGCTGACAGTTATGAAATAGCGGCTGTGGCAAAGTTTGAACTTT
>JBFEYF010000095.1:0-7704 GCA_041562295.1 Sulfurimonadaceae bacterium | reverse complement strand
TCATCACGGACAAGGGCGTGCAGGTAGACATCTTTAAACGGTACCGCTTTTTTAAACTCAACGCCCATCATCAACATTCTGGCTACCCAGAAGAAGAGGATGTCAAAACCGGTGATCAAAAGCGAGTTGGGGTAGAACTTGGCCATATCTTCCGGTGTCACCTGGTCAGACTCTTCATTACCCCAGCCCAGGGTACTAAACGGCCAGAGTGCCGAGGAGAACCAGGTATCGAGTACATCAGGATCTTGGTAGATATTAGCCGACTCACACTGGGGACAGTGTGTCTCCTCTTCGGTATCACTTGCCCACTCATGTCCACAGTGGTCACAGTAAAATACCGGGATACGGTGTCCCCACCAGAGCTGTCGGGAGATACACCAGTCACGAAGATCACTCATCCACGCGTCATAGTTGTTTTTCCAGCTTGGAGGGAAGAACTTCGTCTCGCCGTCGTTGACACGCTTGATCGCGTCATCAGCCAGCTCTTTTTTCAAGAACCACTGCTTGGAGATATAGGGCTCGATGACATTGTTACAGCGGTAGCAGTGACCCACCTGGTGAATATGCTCCTCGATTTTCTCCATAAAGCCCGCTTTTTCAAGCTCGGCTACGACCACTTCGCGCGCTTTAAGACGCTCAAGCCCCTCGAACTGGTAACAGTGCTCATTAAGGATACCGTTTTCGTCAAAGATCGTGATGAAGTCAAGATCGTGGCGTTTTCCGACCTCGTAGTCGTTCGTATCATGCGCAGGGGTGACCTTTACGACACCGGTACCGAACTCACGGTCGACATGCTCATCGGCAATGATCGTCACCTCTTTGTTGATAAGCGGCAGGATTACCTGCTTGCCGATCAGGTGGGTATAGCGCTCATCTTCAGGGTGTACCATAACGGCTGTATCCCCGAAGTAGGTCTCCGGACGGGTCGTCGCTACGACAAGCACCTGGTCGGAGTCTTTGATCGGGTACTTGATATGGTAAAGCGCACCTTTTTCTTCGGCATGCTCCACTTCGATATCAGACAGGGCTCCGTCATTGGTACACCAGTTGACCATGTAGTTTCCGCGGACGATAAAGCCTTTGTCATAAAGCTCTTTGAAGGCTTTGCGCACCGAACCCTGTAACCCTTTGTCGTAGGTAAAACGGGTACGCTCCCAGTTGGCCGAAGTCCCCAGCATCCGCAGCTGGTTGAGGATCTTCCCACCGTGCTCCTCTTTCCACTCCCAGACATGCTCTAAAAACTTCTCTCTGCCCAAAGACTCTTTATCCATACCCTGGGCCAACAGCTTTTTCAGTACCACGTTTTCTGTCGCGATTCCGGCATGGTCCATACCCGGCTGCCATAGGGTCTCAAATCCGTCCATACGCTTGTAGCGTACCAGGATGTCCTGCAGGGTAAAGGTAAGCGCGTGACCGATGTGCAAAACACCGGTGACATTTGGCGGCGGCATCATGATGGAGAATGTCTTGCCCTCTTTTTGGATCGCTTTGTTGCCTGTGGTCTCAAACAGGCCCTGGCTCTCCCAAATCTTATAATATTTTTGTTCTATATCTTTGGCGTTGTATGCTTCAGTTTTGCTCATTACAGCTCTCTTGGTGGGGATTTAGAATTAAATTTTTCGCGATTATAGCTAAAGAGAGTTTACAGCTATGTTAAAAGAATGGGGATTCAACAACAGGGGGAGTAGTTTATGGTATCATAAGAGAAGTTACGGAGTCGCTTATGAATAAAGATTATGTACTAGAAGAGATTTTTGACACAATATCGGAAGGTATAGTGTTTCATGAGGCGCAAGGACCTATCTCCTATGTCAATAAACAGGCCGAAGAGATTTTAGGGTTAACCAAAGATCAGATTTTGGGGAAAACGCCCATGGACCCATTCTGGCGTACCTATAAAGAGGATATGTCACCGTTTGACGGAGCAGATCACCCCTCAACCTATACCATGAAGACCCAACAGGAGAAACGGGATGTCATCATGGGCATCTATAAACCTGATAACTCTTTCGTATGGATTAATATTAACTCGAAACCACTTTTTCAAGAGGGTGCCTTTGTCGGTGCAGTGGTCACGTTTTCAGATGTGACTCAGCAGTACAATGACAGTAAGGTTATGCAGGCACAAAGCCACTATTTGGATGTGACACTCAAATCCGCGCCTATTATTCTTTTTGATATCGATATGGAAGGGGTTTTCCGCTACTCCAAAGGGAGCGGACTCAAAGCGTTGGGGCTAGAGGATGATATGGTGGTGGGGCTTAGTGCCATAGAGATGTATAAAGATTTTCCCACCATCGTTCAGGCTGTCAAAGATGCTTTGGAAGGCAAAGAGAGTCATATTAACCAGCAGGTAGGAGATGCTCATCTGCTAATCCATATGGTTCCGACCACTGATATGTTAGGTCAACGCAACGGTCTTGTAGGGATCGGACTGGATGTCACGGAGCAAGAACGCAGCCGTAAGGCGTTGCTTTTGCAGGCACGACAGGCTCAGGTGGGTGAAATGCTCTCCATCATCGCCCATCAGTGGCGTCAACCGCTAACAGCCATAAGCGCTACCGTTTTGGATATGCGTTTACATCTGGAGTTGGGGACCTATGATGTGCAAAACCTGATTGCACAGACGGAAAAGGCAGATACGACGCTCCAGCATCTTTCCGAGACGATCAGCAATTTCAAAGATTTTTTTAAACCGGATCAGCAAAAAGAGCTCTTCTCTATGCAGAAGGTATTGGATGATGTGTTGTCACTTCTGGACGGATCACTCTCTTCCGTAGGGTTACAGGTGGCTTACCGTGATGAGAGCTCCGGCAAAAAGCTTCGCAGTTACCGGCATGATATTATCCAGGTAATGATGAATCTTCTGGGAAATGCGTTGGATATTGTCAAAACACAAGATATTGTCTCACCAGAGGTTATGATCACTACCAAAGAGCAGGCAGAGCAGATGGTGATCGAGGTCGCGGATAACCTTGGAGGGATCCCCTACGATATTATTGATGATGTCTTCTTACCCTATTTTACGACGAAGGGGGAGTTACAGGGGACCGGTCTGGGGCTTTATATGTGCAAAAATATCATTGAAGGACACTGTGGCGGGAGACTCTCTGTTTATAATAGCAGTTGCGGTGCCGTTTTTAATATTGAGCTTCCCTTAACCTAGAGTAGGAGGGACTACTCCTCTTCTTCTAAAAGTTTGAGTACCGCACGGTTCATAATATCCAGACGTGCCACCAGTTTGCGAAGGATCTTGTCTTTGACCTGGGACTGGATGATGATCTCCAGGGAGTCGAACTTCTCCTGGCTGAGCCTCAGGACAATCGTCTCTTCATTGGCCGACACACTGGCTGTGCGGGCTGATCCCATAATAAAAGAGATCTCTCCGAAGAAGTCTCCCGCTTTAACAATGCCGATAGCGGTAAACTGCTCTTCTCCTTTGTGAACGGTTACCGAACCGGAAAGAATAATAAACAGCTCATGATCTTTGGCTTTCTCTTCGATGATGAGGTCTCCCTCTTTGTAGACGAAGACTTCACCTTCGAGCTGCTTGAGTACTTTGATGATCTGATGGCTTGAGAGTGTGTCAAAAAAGGGGAGGCGTTCTGCCAGTTGAAATATTTTTTCAAAATTTATCTGTATCGGTTTGGGGGTTGCTTTAGCCATAAAAGGTACTCACTTTATATCTTGGTGCAAGTATCATAGCATAGATTTCACAGTTTATGTTTTTTGGGGTAGTCTACGTCGAGAAGATGCGCATTATGACGGTCTATAGCACTCCAATGCGTAATATCAAAATCGATCTCTACGACGACGCAGGTAGGCAAGTCCTGATAGATACCGGCCAGAACCGTCGTCAAAGAGCTGATACCGGGGTTGTGTCCGACCAGGATCAGGGTCTCACAGGTGTCGTCACACTCTCCGATAACACTGCTTAGCGTCTCATGGTCAGCCTCGTAGATACGCTCATCGAAGAGGATCTCTTTTCCATAGTGAAGTGCTTCGGCGATCAGCCGTGCCGTTGTTTTGGCCCGCAGTGCGGGACTGGCAATGATGCAGTCGGCACTAATGCCTTTATTGTGCAAGACCGTACCGATCATCGGCGCATCGGATAATCCTCTGGTATTGAGCGGGCGTTCGAAATCACCCGCGCCACCGCTCTGTTGTTCTGATTTGGCGTGTCGTACAAGAAGTAGTTTTTTCATCTGACTATTTTACATCAATCTGTTTCACTTTTTCCTGAGGGGTAGCCAGTTTGGGAATGACGACCTCCAAAACACCGTCCTCATTGGATGCTGTAATATTTTCGACATCAGCATTTTCAGGCATCGTGAAACTGCGTTCAAACTTGCCAAACGAGGTCTCTATACGGTGGTAGTCCTCTTCCTTGACTTCGTTTTTATACTGTCTCTGCCCGGAGATGGTCATCAGCTTCCCTTTGACATTGATCTTGATCGCATCTTTTTTGACCCCGGGAAGATCGACATCGATATGGTAGGCAAATTCGCCTTCGCGTGTATTGACAACCGGTGTAAAACCGCTTAGGGAGCTTTGGCTCTCATCAAAATCACTCAATAAGGCATTAAACCGTCTGCTCAGGTCTTTGAACTCATGGAAGGGGGAGTATTTGGTTAAAAACATGGTGACTCCTTGATCGAAAAATGGTAGAAATTCATAAGAATTTCTTATGTTTATGCTATCACAGGTAGGCGATGAAATCAATAGGTTTTAAAATTTTTTTGTTATGCTTTCGATTTTATGCAAGGAATGTCTTATGTTACTGGATTTTGAGAGTCTCAAGCAGAGTGACCGTTATAAGCTTATGAGTCAGGTGATTGTCCCCCGGCCTATTGCCTGGGCCGTTACAGAGGATCAAAGTATCAATATCGCACCCTTTAGTTTCTTTAGCGGTATCAGCAGCAATCCGCCGACAGTGATGCTGGCTGTAGGGCATAAATCACCGGCTGTTCCCAAAGATACGCTGGCTAATATCCGCAAAAACAAGAAGTGCGTCATCTGCAGTGTCGAGCCCAGGGATCTGGAACCGATGCACTATACGTCGGCGATGCTTGATCATGAGATAAGTGAATCGGAACTGTTTGATATCAAAACGCACACGCTTGTCGAGGGTTTTCCTCCTGTGATAGAGGGTGTCAAAACAGCCATGTTCTGCACTCTGATTCAAGAGGTCGAACTTGAAGGTTCTATGACGGTTCCGCTCTTTTTAAAGATCGAACATCTTTATATCGAAGAGGGGTGTGTCGATGAGAAGCTGCATCTGCAACTGGACCTCTTGGGACGTTTGGGCAAAGAGTATGTACTGATGGGAGAAAAAATCAAAGCTCCGGTCATACCGGTTCATTAGCGGACTACCGCTGCAGGGTTGAAAAAGTTTTTTATAGGGGAAGTAGAAGTTTAAAGTGGCGTTTGAAACTGTCGATAGAGACTTTTTGGATCGCACCGTTTTCTCTCTCAATCCATGCATCGTTTCCGCAGAGGTTGATCAGTGATGCCGTAGA
The DNA here is from genome assembly GCA_041562295.1 of Sulfurimonadaceae bacterium. Taxonomy (GTDB): domain Bacteria; phylum Campylobacterota; class Campylobacteria; order Campylobacterales; family Sulfurimonadaceae; genus JBFEYF01. The sequence continues at coordinate 2,185 of JBFEYF010000095.1, read as the reverse complement.
ACTGTCCGTTGTCTGAACATAACGTTGACTGATGATGAGTCTGTTTTCATAGATGGCCATTTTCGATTCCTTTCATCGATAAATTTCATTGTCTTTAATCACAGATCAATGATAGGAAAATTATAGCGGCCAAAAGTTACAAGAAAGCTACAGCAGTGCCTAAAAAAGCACCACCGTAACTCTTTTATCGAGTGATCTCTTTGAGCTTTTTTTCATTCATTTTCAGCATCTTTTCGATCTTCCCTTCGATCATCTCAGGTTTAACGATCATCATCGTACCTTTAAGCAGCGTGAAGATACCGTAGAAAATGACAAAGAGTGCCGCAACGGTCAGAGCAAAAGATCTAAAACGGCTCTTTTGGACCAGGGAAGCGAAAAATCCGAATCCGAAAAGGGCGGGGATCGTAGCGATACCGAAGACTCCCATAACGATCATTCCCCAGAAGATCGATCCGCTGGCCAGTGCAAAGGTGGCAAAGATATAGACCAGCCCGCAGGGGATAAAACCGTTAAGCACACCGATACCGTAAAAGCTCGGCAGTGACTGGGATGTGATAAGTTTGCGGTAGATCTTTTTATAAAACGGGCTGTTGGCCGTTTCGGTCTCAATGGCAGTAAGAAATTTGAGTTTACCCATAAGAGAAAGACCCATAAGGATCATAAGGATACCGACGATTAAAAGCAGGCTTCCCCATGTTGTCAGCGTAATGACAAAAGCACTACCGATAAACCCGAAAACCGCACCCAGGATGATATAGGATGTGACTCTGCCCAGGTTGTAAAGAAGATGAGCGACGGATTGATGGCTCTTAGACCACTCCTGCCCGATTTTAGCAGAGCTGTATGCCAAAACAAAACCGCCGCACATACCGATACAGTGTCCGATAGAACCCAAAAAAGCTACTATAAAGATAGCACCCAGATCAAATATTTCCATAGATTGATTCCTTTATGAAGATAATCCCCTAGTATGGCGAATGAGTGTTAATTTTGTGTTAACACACTGTTGGCTTAAAGGTTGTTTTTTAAGCATAGGTTTAAGCTTGATTTGACAAAAAATGGTAAAATGCTTTTTGATTTTTACAACAAAAGGATTACGCGTAATGCAAATCGATATAACAGCAGAAAGTCTGCTCAACCTCCTGAAACTGAATGTAACCGAAAACAGTTTAAAGCAGATGGATGATATCATTGACAAGACCAACGGAGCACTGCACTTTTTTAAACATCTTTTTTCACTGAATGATGCATTGGCCCACATGGATGCCTTTATCGCACCATCCAGCAGTGTCAACTATCTCAAAATCAAGTATCACGGTGAAGCGATCCCGGAGCAGGTTTTGCGCTTTCATGATACGGTCGGTCACTGGGGTGAGAAATATAAGGTAGAACTCGAAAAGGTTGACGGTAAAGATACCTACTATATCAAAGGTCTGCGCTCGTAGATACTACCTGCGGTCCCCGGACCGGTTCTCCCCGGCGGCAGCCACTTACCTCTTTTAGTAACAGATGAAAATAAACTTTTTCTATTAAGACCCTCCTATGATGCCTCTTTAATAATGAACCTACTATGATTAAAAGAAAAGGGGCTGTTATGAGAAAGTTCCTGTTGATAGTGTTATTGATGATGGCTCCTTATGTCGATGCGCTAAATTATGAGCGCGAAGCGGTTTCGATAGAGTCTGAAGCCGTGGTGATCGGAGACGGTAAGACAAGAATCTACGCTTTTATCGACCCTCTGTGTGAAAAGTCCCAGAGTTTTTTTGAACTTATCAGCGAAAATGACGGCCTTAAAAGCTCCAATACCTATTTTCTTTTTCTTTACGGCATGCAAAAATATGATTCTGCCAAGCTTATCCGCTATATCTACAGTGCCAAGGATACCTACGGGATGATGCGAAGGGTCATGGTCGAGGGGTATATGCCCGATTTGGAAAACTTTCTTCCCAAAAAAAGTTCGCTGGATCGTGAAGCTTCGATCAAGCGGGTCGCTGATAAGTTTAAGGCGCAAAGACGACCCTACCTGCTGGTTTTTAAAAAAGGGTCCAAGTATTGCAAAGTATCCGAAGGGACCGCTCCCTGTCTGGAGTCCAGCGAAAACAGAGAGTAGGGTTTAGCGGTGCATCATCTGGATAAAGGCGTTCACCAGACGGATATCTACCTGGTCGGGCATCTCATCTTTCAT
>JBFEYF010000094.1:0-7725 GCA_041562295.1 Sulfurimonadaceae bacterium | reverse complement strand
GGCGTCATCTTAGTCGTAGATGCGGCAGCTGTCGTTGCTGTCGCTACAGGGCTTTTCTCCTTGGCTGCCGCCTCGCCCTGCTCTTTTACGATTTCCTGGGCACTCTCTAAACCGCTTTTCTTAACAAGTTCATCACTCTTTTTTTGTACCGCTGCATCACTCTTGTTTTTCTGTGATGCCAAAATCTTCTCCAAAGGGGACTTTGTACTCTCCGCACCCTCTTTTTTAATAAGGTTCTTTAAGGCTGCAGATTGCTTTATATCCTCATCTAAGGCCTCCATAACGACCTGTGTACCGAGCGTCGGAAGCGGCATCTGAGACTTTTTCTTATCCAGTGCAGCCAAGAGTTCCTGGCTTACTTTACTTTCGGGGATGTTTTCAAGCTTGACGTCGCTCACCTCCATATTGAAGCGCACCGCCATCTCTACCAACCCCTTGAGTGTCTTGGGTACACGGTTGTTGGGTATGCGAGCTTCCAGCTGGCTTTTTAGCATCTCTTTGGCACCGTTGATAAGCGCCTCGGTCACTGCGGGCTGATCTTTTTTCGGTACCAGCGATATGAGATCTTTGTTGATCAGATCCGGATCATCGTTTTTTGCACCCAACACCGTCTTCAGGTTGATGATTTCGCTTCCCTTGGGAGCGGTACTCTCATGTGAAAGCTCTGCCAAAAGATCACCCAGTTTGATGGGACCCTCTTTTTTGGTATCCTCTTCGATCTCGCCCAGCTGGGTCAAATCGATAGGGGCCTTCACACCTTTGGCATGATTGGCAGCACCCTGGCTCGCGGCACTCTTAATGGCTTTAGGATCTTGCGCCGGTGTGCTTACAGCCGTACCCAGGTCCATCAGCGAAGAAGCACCAACCCCTTTTTGAGTACCTTTGGTCTGTGCATTTTGAATCGTATCGGCAAGCAGATTGGCAAAACCTTTGGTATTGCCCTTCTCTTCCGTCTTGCCTATTTGTACCGGTTTTTTTACACTTTCAGTTGATGCTGTCTTGGCAGATGCTGTTGCATTCATCGAAAACCTCTTTTTATGAATCATAATGCCTCGAAGGGAGTGACGCTTCGAGCTATTCTATATATTAAAGAGGTTCAAGCATAAACTGTTCCCTTATCTCAGCATCCGTATCAGATCTTCCGCTTTACGGTATCCCCGTATCAGATTAAAATGCCCCTCGCTACCCAAAACGATCAGTGAGGGAAACGCGCTGGCACCCATTGTTTTGGCCTTGTAAAAAGCTTTTTCAAGCTCTTTTTGCGTCTCTGTTTGGGCATAAAATTCTAAAAAAAGTTCCCTTTGCACACCATATTTTTGGGCCATCTGCGCAAGCGTGTCGGACTGGGTGATATCGATGTTTTTGACGTAAAATGCTTCTTGGAGATCATGGAAATAGTCAAACACACTCTCAGGGGCCAACCTCTGCATCACAACGACCCCTTTGCACGCTTTATGGGTATCATAATCAAACGCTTCACGCTCTAAAACCTGCGTATTAAAGGGCTGCCCTGTTGCACGTGAAACCTCTTCCCAGTGTTGTCGCAAAAACGCTTTAAAACCGTCATCCCACAGAGTATCGCCCGAACTGCGCAATCCCCCTACCAGAAGGGTAAACTTGACATCCAGTGCTGATCTGAGCCGCTGCAGTTCGGGGGCAAACCCCCAGCACCATGAACACATGGGGTCTGCAACATAGATCACTTCTTCTATCATTTTCTCTCTTTCTCTTTTTTCAAATATTTAAAAATTTATTGTACACTACATTAAGGAGAGGTTTTATGGAAAAGCATCTTGTACTGATCGTAGAAGACAACAAAACGATTGCTCTTTACCAGCAGACCAAGCTCAAAGAGGCAGGTATCAAATCTGTCATAGCACACAATAAAGATGAGCTCTTTGAAGCGCTCAAACAGCATAGAAAATCTATCTCTCTTGCCATTGTCGATATAAATCTTCCCGACTCCGGCGGAGAGGCTCTAGACTACCTTCTCAACTTCAATATCCCTTCGATCGCCATGACAGGGGACTTTCACAAGTCCCTGCGGGATGAAGTCATCGAAAAACCTATTATCGACTATATCGTTTTAGAACAGGACAACAACCTGGAACTGCTCCTTGAGACCGTCATACGGACACTTAAAAACTATAAAACCAAAATACTGATCGTAGATGACTCCAAGGCCAGCCGCTTTAGTCTCAAAAAGATACTTACCCATCAAAACTATACGGTTCACGAAGCCTCCAACGGCATGGAGGCACTCAATGAGCTCAGGGAACACCCCGATATCAAAATTGCACTGATCGATTATGAGATGCCCAAAATGACAGGTGCGAAGCTTACACAGATCATCCGCAAAAGCTACTCGAGGGTAGAGCTCTCCATTTTGGCCATATCGGTGCATCACTCTCCTTTGATTACCATCGAGTTTCTTAAAGCCGGAGCCAATGACTTTATCACCAAGCCCTACGTCAAAGAGGAGGTAACCGCACGCATCGGTGTGAACCTTGATATGATCAACCAGCATCAGATGATTCAGCAGGATATTGAAAAACGCAAACATATCGAAAAGCTTTTGGAAGATAAGAACAGGGAACTCGATAGTGCCAACAAGACGAAATCGATATTCCTGGCCAATATGAGCCACGAGATACGCACCCCTATGAATGCGATCAAAGGGTTTATCGAGATTCTGCATACAAAAGAGCAGGACCGGGAGAAGCTCAAAATGCTGGATCTGGTCAAAAGCTCCACCGAGTCGCTGCTTGCCATTATCAACGATATCCTCGATTTTTCAAAAATCGAAAGCAATAAGATGGATATGGAAAAGAGTGCCTTTACCACCCTTGAACCGTTCGAACACGTGATCGAACTCTTTACCGAAAAGTGTCACCAAAAAAACATTATGCTTGATGTCGATGTCGATAAAATGATCCCCCCAGTGGCTGTCGGTGACACGACACGGATCAAGCAGATATTTTCCAATATTTTAAGCAATGCCATCAAATTCTCCGACAGAGACAGCCAGATCAAGATCCGTGTCCGATTTATCGATGCCCTGCATCAGATTGAATGCAGTGTGCAAGATAGCGGTATCGGTATCGCACCGGAAAATATTGAAAAGATTTTCTCCCCGTTTGAGCAGGAGTCACTCTCAACCACACGGCATTTCGGCGGTACCGGTTTAGGGCTGTCCATCTCAAAAAGTCTGGCACAGAAGATGGGCGGAGACATTAGGGTGCAAAGCACTATCGGAAAAGGGAGTACCTTTATATTCACGCTCTCGATTTTTGAAGAGAGTGCGTCCATCGATGATATTCAAAAAGAGAGTAGGAACATCAAAGAGATTTCCCAAAAACAGCTGCAGCCCTCTGGAAAGGTGATGATCGTAGAAGACAACGCTACCAATCAACTGCTTTTGAGCATGCTTTTGGATGAGTATGAGGTGGAGTACATCATTGCCAATGACGGTCTCGAAGCGATCGAGCTCTATCCCAAGGATAACTTTGCCTTGATATTGATGGATGAAAATATGCCAAATCTCAACGGTATCCAGACAACCCAAAAGATCAAACAGATGCCTGCTTACCAAAAACATCAAACTCCTATCGTCGCCGTAACGGCCAATGCGATGAAAGAGGATAAAAAAAGGTTTTTAGATGCAGGTCTGGATGACTATATTACCAAGCCCATCGAACGGGATGAGCTGCACCGTATCCTGACCACCTATTTGGGCAGGTAAAGATGCTACAATACGAAAAAAATTTCTGAAAGGTATCACTTTTATGAAATCAGTAATCTTTGTCTGCCTTGGCAATATCTGCCGGTCTCCGCTTGCCGAAGGCGTTGCTGACAAGCTTGTCAGACTGCACGGTCTGGATCTCAAAGTCGCTTCCGCCGGAACCGGCAGTTGGCATATCGGGGAAGCCCCCTGCGACAACTCGATCACGGTCGCAAAACAGCACGGTATTGATATCTCCCATCTTCGGGGCAGCCAGGTCAAACGGTCCGATTTTAGCGAGTATGAACTGGTCGTGGCACTGGATCAAAACAACTTCGATGATCTCAAGGCGATGGGTTGCGAAAATATAGTGAAACTGGGAAGCTTCGGTTTTGACGGTGCCGACGTACCGGATCCCTACTTTTTTAAGGGGTTTGAGGGGTTTGATAAAGTCTACAGCATGATCGAAAGCTGTGTAACGGAACTTTTCCAGGCAAAAGGGCTCTTATAAAAGCTCTATCTCCTCTATAAAAAGGATAACTTTTTCGGGAGGCATCTCGCACGGTTTTAAAAGCCCTCCGCCCAGTTCGGGATAGTAGTTAAGCGAGATAAAATCATTGGCTCCCAGTTCCTCGGCATAGAGCTTGATAAGTTTACCCTCCAAATGCGTCTCTTTGGAAAGAAGGTAACGTTTGCCTTGATAGGAGACATCATAGGAGCCGTCCTTAAGGGCTTTGATTTTAGGATCAAAAAGTTTTAGATTCACAGCACGCCTTTAGCTTTAAAGTTGGATCTATTTTGTTAAAAATATTTTTTAACGTATTATTAAAAGTTATAAATTTCCCCTCAAATGAAAGTTTTCATGGGAAATTAACAAAAACTTATTTATCTATAAGAATAGAAGAGTATTATTTTAAATTAATTATGACAGAGATTCAAGCAAAGAAGAAATTTGGACAAAATTTCTTAAAAGATAGCACCGTTTTAGAACAGATCATCCAAGCGATGCCCAAAACCACACATAAACTGGTAGAGATTGGGCCTGGCTTAGGTGATTTAACACATCATTTAGTCAAGATCAGAAGTGTTGTTGCTTTTGAGGTTGATACCGATTTGTGTAAACATCTTGCTACAGCTTTTGAAAATGAGATCAGCTCAAATGAGTTGACGATTCACTGCGGTGACGTTTTGGAACGTTGGAATGGGGCAGGAAACTGTCTGGTTGATGCTCCTTATGATCTGGTAGCCAATCTACCCTATTATATTGCAACCAACATCATTCTTAACGCCCTTGACGACCCTCAGTGCCAGAACATGCTTGTGATGGTTCAAAAAGAGGTGGCGGATAAATTTAGTGCTCAAGCCGGAGAGAAGGCTTTTTCTGCATTGGCAGTGCTAACGCAGACAGTGGGTCGGGCCCGTACCGTCATTACGGTTCCGCCCCAGGCTTTCAATCCCCCTCCCAAAGTCGATTCGGCCGTTGTGCTGATCGAAAAAAACGGGAAGGCGCCTGTTGAGGGATTAAGCAAGTTTCTAAAGATTGCTTTCGCGCAGCCCAGAAAAACGCTGGCGAAAAATCTCTCTACCCATTTCCCCAAAGAGGAAGTGGCCAAGGCTCTTGAGTCTCTGGATCTTACACCGACGGTCAGACCTCACCAGACAACAACATTCCAGTATCACCAATTATTTAATATTTTAAAAGGAATGTTTGATGGAAGAGAAAAGAGACCAAAACGCTCAAAATCCTAATAAAAACCCTAACAGAAATCAAAACCGTAACAGAAGCCGACGTCCAAGAAACCCGAACCGTGAAGTTGACGGCAACCGTAAAGAAGAGCCTAAAGATGTAAACGGCAACCTCAAGCCCAAAGAGGGTGAAAACCAAAACCGTAACCGCGGTGCCCAAAACCGTAACCGCGGTGCTCAAAACAGAAACCAGGGCGGTAGCCGTCCTCAAGGGCAAGGGCAAGGGCAAGGGCAAGGCCAGGGTCAGGGACGTGCTCCAAGCCGTAACAACCCGAATCAGCGCGGCGGCGGTAACAAGCGTTACAGCCGTAAGTTCGATGTCAAAGTGGATCCGGTACTCGTAGAGTGTGTCGAAGCCAATATGAAAGGACACCTGGAGCGTCTGAACCCGCATAACAAACTCGACCTTGAAGCCAAAGGTAAAGTACGTATCACGCCGCTAGGGGGACTTGGCGAGATCGGTGGTAATATCACCGTTTTCGAGACTGAAAATGAAGCGATCTGTGTCGATATCGGTATGAGTTTCCCGGATGAGGAGATGCACGGTGTCGATATCCTGGTACCGGATTTCAGTTATCTTCATGAGATTAAGGACAAACTGGTTGCCTTTGTGATCACCCACGCCCACGAAGACCACATCGGTGCCGTACCGTATCTGTTTAAAGAGATCCAGATGCCGATCTACGGTACGCCGCTTCCTTTGGCATTGATCGCCAACAAGTTTGACGAGCATAAACAGACGGCATTTAAAAAGTTTTTCCGTCCTGTCGAAAAGCGTAAAGTGATCAAGATCGGTAACGATTTCGAGATCGAGTGGATGCACATGACCCACTCTATCGTCGACTCTTCGTCACTGGCAATCACGACCAGCATGGGTACGATCATCCATACGGGTGACTTCAAGATCGACCACACGCCGATCGACGGTTTCCCTGCGGATCTACACCGTCTGGCGTACTACGGCGAAAAAGGGGTTGTCTGTCTGCTTTCTGACTCGACAAACTCCTATAACCCGGGTATCACGAAGTCCGAGCTCTCTATCGCTCCGGGCTTTGACCGCCTGATGTCCAAACATGACGGACGTATCTTGATGTCGACCTTCTCATCAAATATTCACCGTGTCCAGCAGGCGATTCAGTACGGTATCAAATACGGACGTAAGATCTGTGTCATCGGACGTTCTATGGAGCGTAACCTTGAGATCGCGATGCAGTACGGCTATGTCAACTTCGATAAAGGCAACTTCATCGACCAGGACGAAGTCAACCGCTATAACGACCGTGACGTTCTGATCATCACCACAGGTAGCCAGGGAGAACCGAGCTCGGCGCTATTTAGAATGGGTCTGGGTGAACACCGCCATGTCAAGATCAAGCCTACGGATCTTATCATCCTGTCGGCGCGTGCGATCCCGGGTAACGAGGGAAGTATCTCCAAGATGCTGAACTTCCTGCAAAAAGCGGGTGCCAAGATCGCTCCGGCAACGGATGAGATCCACGTATCGGGACATGCGGCACAGGAGGAGCAGAAACTGATGCTGCGCCTGACGAACCCGAAATTCTTCCTTCCGGTTCACGGTGAGTACAACCACGTCTACAAACATGCCGAGACAGCCAAGCTGTGCGGTATCCCTGAGCGCAATATCATCCTTATGGATGACGGGGTTCAGATCGAGGTTACGCCAAAATATATGAGAAAAGTACGTACGATCCAGTCCGGTAAGACCTATATCGATAACCAGAACAACCATCAGATCGAAGAGGATATCGTTATGGACCGCCAGAAACTGGCAACCGAAGGAATTGTGAATATCGTAGCGCAGGTCTGTAAAGAGAAGGGCCATATGATCGCCAAGCCTCGCGTATCAAGCTTCGGTCTGGTACCGGACAAAAAAGATAAGGCATTCGCATCAGAGATGGAGGATATCCTGGAGCAATTCCTGATCAATATCAAAGAGGGGCTTATCGACAACCCCAGAGCCCTGGAAAACGACCTTCGCCAGGTAGTACGCAAGCATATCTACCGCAAGATGAAAAAATACCCTATCATCCTTCCTAACGTCCTTGTGATGTAAAAAGCCCTACGGGCTTTTAACCCCCTTTGAGTAATTGAAAAGCGTCCTATTCTCTTAAGCTAAACTGTACTACACTCTTTATTATGCTTACTTATCTTATAAAAACTTTTTTCAGTGCCGGTTTAAGCTTCCATAAAAGTGATGAGCGTTACCGTAAGGTCTATCTTATCACCTCTACATCACT